>NZ_CTEJ01000001.1:0-300000 GCF_001282625.1 Lascolabacillus massiliensis | reverse complement strand
AGCCATATTTCTTTATATTAACATTTTTATTACTTAAATATATAAATAAGATTTCCGACCCAATTCAGAGGGCCGGAAACTCACTTTTTTCATGATTAACTCTTACAAAGATAGAGACTTTTTTCTAAAAACCAAATAAAACAGGAATTATTTTATAACACTTTATCCAGCTGCTCAGACAGTTGCGAATAATCTTCAACCCTGCCAATTAGGTCTCCTTCACGATCTATAATAAATGATGTCGGAATTTCTCTAACATTGTATAACGACAATAGAGGAGTACTCACTGATCTTGGATCTCTGACTGTAACCCAGGGCAAATTATCTGCCGATGTTTTCCAAAAATGTTCATTCGAATCAAACGATACCTGATAAATCTCAAAACCTCTGGAATTATATCTTTGGTATAAACTATTCAGATCTATATTATGTTTGGGAGAGAAGTCTGCACTATATACAACAAAATCAAGTAAAACTACTTTTCCCTTAAGTGATGAAAGTGGAATTCTCTCTCCATTAACACCAGGCAGAGAAATATCTGGCAAACCGGACTCTGTCTCAACTGTAATATTTTGAAACAGCTCTTCTTGCTTTTCAAGTTGACGTCGAGTTTGCAAAGCATTAATAGTAAAGTTATAAAGATGAGTTGTTCTCTCCGTTTCGGGATAATACCTGTTCCATGAGGTTGCCACTGCTCCAAACATCGGATAATCCTTTTTATCATAAGGATCGAATATCAAATAATCATTTATCTTCTGAAATACAGCGTAATAAGCAGCAGCACTAGATGTATTTCCAAGTATCAGATTGGATATCTCCTTCTTGTATAATGTTAGAACACTATCCAGACTATTCAGGAATGTTATATCATCAATCTCCTTTGCAGTATGAAGCTTCTCTAGTGAGTTTATCTCTTGCTCTGTTTTCATTCTCATATCATCCACTTTCCTGAGCTGATCATTCGAGTATGAATTCTCAACTGTAAATGAGCCATACAAATTACTTGCATCAGCAGTTACTCTGAGTGACTCAACAGAATCAACAGCAAATGCAACCACCTTATCCCTTATCCTCAGCTGATAAAATTCAGGATTTTTTGGAGCCGGTTCTTTAAATTTAAATGATCCTTTATCATTTAAAATGGCCGAATCCAACAATACTATTCCTGCTAGTCCTATATGCTCTAGATACAAAGTATCACCTTCTGCTGATTGAATATTACCTTCAACAGAAAAAATATCTCCTTTTTTGCAAGAAACAAAAACACACCCTATAATCAGGGTTAATACCGCAAACCTTCTTATTACAGTTTTCACACTAATATATTCATTCGTTAATACTATCTGCAAAATTACACTTTTTTCAAGATAAACATATAAGAGATTAATAAATTAAGACTTATATTTAAAAATGACAAATGAAAAATTTTTGAATAACACTTATTACGTAAATTTAAAGTTAGCATTACTCCTATTAAACATGTTAAAGGAAGTATTTTACACTCCGCAAATTCAACTGCCAAACTATTTATAAGCATTTAGCACTTTACGATTCATTGCTGACCTTTTATTGTAATTATTTAGCACTTTATTTGCTAGTATTGAAAATATATCTTAAATTGCATGAAAATAAAGAGAGTAAAAAAAACTTTTTAACCGTCATATTATCTGATATGCAAGTAGATTTTCAAAACACAAGTTATATAGTCATAATCGTTTTATTGACTATATCAGTATCATTCCTACTATATGCTTTCCTTGAAAGATCACGCAACAACAGGATGTTAAAAAGAGTAGAACAAATAAGAAGCAATATCTTTGCAAAAATCACACATGAATTTCGCACACCACTTACTATAATAATAGGATTGAGTAAACAACTCCGCGAGTTGAAGGATCTTTCTGACAATAAAGTTGAAACATATCTCAACACTATTGAAAGGCAGGGCAGAAACCTTTCCGACCTGGTTAATCAACTACTTGATATCTCCAATCTGAGTACATCACCAAAAGCAGTAGAGTGGAAAACAGGCAATATCGTTACATTTATAAATATGATATGTGAATCATTCCGGATTTATGCAAAACAAAAAGATATTGAACTATTCTTTTTCAGTGAAGAAAATATTGTAGAGACAGACTTTGTACCTGATTACATTAATAAAATAATGCAGAACCTTTTAGGCAATGCCATAAAGTATAGTTACGAAGGAACACGAATATATGTTGTAATAGAAAGAAGTAAGTCAGACAGTAAAAGACTTATAGTTAAAGTAATTGACCAGGGCAAAGGAATCAGCAAAGAAGATATCCCACATATCTTTGATCTATTTTATCAGAATAATGCAAGTGGTGAAATGATTGGAAATGGTATAGGACTGACACTTACTAAGCAGCTGATAGAATCGATAGATGGATCAATAAGTGTTAAAAGTGAGTTAGGAAATGGAACCACATTTATAGTTGAACTACCGCTGAGAATAAGCGAAAAAACGCTCTATCCGAGATGGACAGACAACGAAAAGAATGGCAAAAAACATTTTGTCCCCTTAAAAAGCGAAGATACATCTCGGATGTTTTCAAAAGAAATCAATGAAAACGATCCCCGAACAACGATTCTACTTGTAGAAGATAATAAAGATATTGCACTTTATGTACGATCAATGTTTCCTGAAGACACATATAATATAATGTATACGAGTAATGGTGAGTCAGCACTTGAAATCGCTCATGAACACATTCCTGACATCGTGATTACCGATGTAATTATTCCTAAGAAAAACGGATATGAATTATGCAGAGAGATAAAATCATCATCTCTCTTGAATCATATCCCTGTTATCATGATATCTGCTAAAAACAGTGATCAGGATGTTGCCGAAGGGTTTGGAAGCGGAGCAGATGGATATCTAAAGAAACCTTTTCAACCTGAGGAACTTGTAATACGTGTTAAGAACTTACTTATTGCCCGTAACAGAATGAGAGAAAAATATAACAGAGCAGTCATAAAAGAAAATAAAAAAGCTGAAGAGGTAAAAGACAACAATATAAATGTAGAATTCCTCAGACACGCCACAGATATTATATACCGTGAAATGAAAAATCCCGAATTTACAACTTTAATATTAGCACAAGAACTGGCAATAAGTGTATCTCAATTAAATAAAAAATTAAATGCAATTACAGGATTTCCCTCTTCTACATATATATTAAAAGTGAAACTCACATATGCAAAAAAACTACTTGCCTCACAAAATAAATCTATAGGTGAAGTAGCAACAGAGTGTGGAATATTTGATGTAAATTACTTCTCAAGAGTTTTCAAGAAACATTTTGGCGTTACACCATCACAATATAGAAAGCTACAATTAGAAAAAACCAACAATTAAAATTTAAATATTCTATTGTTTTATTTTTTTCAAACATTAGTGTCCACTAAAAATTAGAAAATGTTCTTTGAAATTATTGATATACTATACTTTACAGGACTTTTTTCGGCGTGACGATTTGAATTTTTATTTTTGTTCTTTTTATTATGAAGGAACAATGAACAAAGGCAAATTCGTGTATGCTCAGATTGTAGAATTCTTACCTCAGCGAGTTTTTGACACCATTGTCTTAAAGTATGATGGTAACAGATATGTAAAACATTTTACATGTTGGAATCAACTTCTTGTAATGGTGTTCAGGCAACTTACCAACCGTGACAGTTTACGTGATTTGATTGTGGCAATTGAAGCCCACAGCAGAAAAAGTTACCATCTCGGTTTTGGAAAAAGTGTTACCCGTAGTAATCTTTCAAAAGCAAATGAAAATCGCGATTATAGGATCTTTGAAGAGTTTGCTTATTATCTCATCGGAGTTGCCAGACAAAAGCTGGAAAACAATGATTTTGAGATAAAAGGTAAAGTCTATGCTTTCGATTCCACAACCGTCGATTTATGCTTGTCAGTATTCTGGTGGGCTAAGTTTCGCAAGAATAAGGGTGGAGTAAAAATCCACACTCTTCTGGATATAACCACACAAATACCGGTTTTTGTGCATATTACAACTGCTTCGGTTAATGACATGAATGCAATGGATGTAATTCCATATGAGGTGGATGCCTATTATATCTTCGACAGAGGATATGTTGATTACACCCGTCTTTATAGGATTACAAAACTGGAATCTTCATTTGTAGTCAGAGCCAAAAAGAACCTGAAGTTTGAAGTTAAGTCTCATAATCCGGTAGATGAAACTACAGGTGTCATGACCGATCAGACAGGTTTCTTGAAAGGATTCTACACATCTAAAGATTATCCTGAAAGCCTCAGGAGAGTTGCATTTTATGACAGGGATAAGAACACGACGCTCATATTCCTTACAAATAATTTTGAACTCACAGCCGATCAGGTTGCAATGCTTTATAAGAACCGTTGGCAAATAGAACTGTTCTTCAAATGGATCAAACAGCATCTAAAGATCAAATCTTTTTGGGGAACTTCCCGGAATGCGGTTAGAATCCAAATATACAGCGCAATTATCGCATATTGTTTGGTTGCGATTGTAGGACACGATTTACAAATCAAGCGAACAACTTACGAGATTTTGCAAATTTTAGGAATCTCTCTTTTAGATAGAACTCCTGTAAATGAACTATTTACCAATATAGATATCAATGATGTCAAAGATCGAAATGATAATCAACTGACGCTCAATTTATTTTAAGTGGACAGTAGTGTTTTTCAAACTAAAACAATAAATCAAACAAATTACATAAAATTGACTTTTTAGCACACGCTTTACATTATTTTTCAAACACTTACATATTTAAATGAGCAAATAGTGCTAATACCACTAAATGTTAAAGCGGATTTTGTCCTATAATTAATAAAATAAGTCCTAACTAGAGATGAGTTGAAAATGTATGTTTGCAAACAAAATAACAGTGCGGTCAAAAGGACACCTGAAAACTTGTAAACGTACGGAAACAGATTTAATGCAGATAGCAGGAAAAACAACAAACAGTCAGCAAGTTTCTTTTCAAAGGTCAAAAGAAATGCTCCGAACGGAACAAATATGAATTAAACACATAAAAGCGGTAGTATTCAACCTTTTAGCGAAATAAACAAAATAATAAAAAATATGAAGTATAGACTAATACAAAAAGCCAATCCTCTTGAACCTGATAGCAAACGGAAATGGTATGCCAGTCCTGTAAAATCAGGTACAATAAACAATTATCAGTTGAGTAAAGGGATTGCTTCAAAATCCTCAATGACCAGAGGAGCCGTATTAAATGTGATAGAGAATATGGTAGATGAGATTCCCCGATACCTGACTGAAGGATACAGCGTAAATCTAAACAACCTGGGCACACTGAGACTATCACTATCTAGTAAAGGTGTAAGTAAACCAGAAGATTTTAAAAGTGAAAATATCACAAATATGCGAGTAGTATTTACACCTTCACCTGAATTTAAAAAAACTTTACAAAACATAGAATTCGAACTATCAGAATAACCTTAAGGGAATATCTTAATGTCTGAACAGAAAATACATATTACAAGAAAGCTATTATCTAAAAGAAAGTCTTTATTGATGCATGGAGTGGGCTTCGTTACCGGCGATCCTACAATAGAACTCAGTTACCCATTCACATTTCATCCGGGGATGCAGGTAACAGTTACCGAACCAGGAGACTCTAAATGGATATATATGATGCTTCCCCTGGAAATGGGCAGTCTTATAACAGATATTAAAATAGCACATCACAGAACAGGGTTGAACAGTTATATATCACTAATCAGACTAATAGAGCAAAAAGAGCCAATATCAGCAACTGTTATATACAATGAAAAATTTACAAACGATATTCCTTCCACTTGTGTAATAAGCTCCGGATGCAGCACTATAGTGAATAAGAGCATTCTTCTGAAGGTCTGTATGAATTTCGCCAGTAAAGATGATATTATAGAGATAGGATCCGTGGAAATAAGATATATACCAACCTATGCAACACTTTCAAGTATAGATAAAAATGAACGTATTGAAGAAGAGCAGGAACAAATCTTCAAATTTAACGGAATCAGTAAAGAAACAGAAAAGCCTTTTCTATTAGAGCTTTTCTCTCAACGAAAAAAGAAAACAATACTAACATCGAAAAAGTAGAACAATTTCTAACAAATAGAAACACCTAGTGAAATATCTTAATTTATTATTTTTTAAATTTTTTAGTGTATGAAAAAAAAGTTATTTTTCAATTTTTTTGTCTTTGCAGTTATCGGTGCATTGGTTACAATGACATCTTGTAAAGATTATGATGATGACATCAGTGGTCTGGACAATCAGGTTACAGCAGTAAAAAGCGACCTTACTTCATTACAGTCAACTGTAACTGCAGCTCAGAGCGCAGCTACAGCTGCACAATCGTCTGCCAACGATGCTCTTGCAAAAGCTAACGAAGCATTAGCAGTAGCTCAGGCTGCAGGTGATTCAGAGTCTATCGCAGCTCTTGAAGAAGAGATTGAGGAACTCGTGGCTGAAATAGCTGATATTAAAGAAGAACTGGAAACGTTAGATGGTCTTGAAGCGCGTATTCAAGGTTTAATTGATGAACTGGAAACAGCACAAAATGCAAAGTTAGATGCTATTAAAGAAGATATTTTAGCAATAACTGAACAATTGGGCACCCTTTCATTTGCTAAGGTTAACAGTATGATCACTGAAGTATCTTTTGACTTCGTTTATGACGATTATGAAAGATACAGATTCCTTGATTACTCAACAACAACAGAAGTAGTTGATTACGTTTTCTCAACAGGAATCAACAATGCTATAACTTTTGTTGAAGGACAAAGACTTGCTTCTCAAGCTCAGAAGATTATTGTTAAGGTTAGTCCTGCAAATGCCGATTTGAGTAAAATGCTTGATCAAATTTCTTTGATTCGCGGAGATAACAATACAGAAATAAATAATTATCTGAAAGCTGTAAAAGCTGAACGTGCAAATCCATTATTGGTAGATCCATGGGGTGATTTTGCAACGATTACAACTCGTGCAACACCTACAGCTAACGGACTTTGGTATGTATGGTTTGAACTGTCTCAGACAGCTGATCTGGAAGAATTAGCAGAATTAACTTACGGTGAAGGTAAATATCTTGATTATGGAGTAGAAGAAGATTCTGAAGGTCATTATCTTTTCGCTTTAGTAATAGAAAACAGTGTTGATGAAGCTGAGGATGCTGACAGTCGCTTTATTATTTCAGACTTTGTAATTTCGATAAATACAAGTGAAGAATTTGATAGAGCTAGTGAGCTAGAATTTTTGGTTGATGAAACAGATGTTGCCGGAATCAATAACCGTGCGATTGATGGTAGTTTAAGTTTAAAAGAAGATGGTATTACTTATGAAGAATTGGTATGGGACGGCTATGCTCAACCAGTTATTACAGGTAACACTACAGTAGGTGATGATCGTTCTCAGGAACCTGTTTACCCAGCTGTTCAGGGTGTACCAATGAAAATTGAATTGACAGGCGAATATACTGAGTCTATCAGAGCTATGTATGTAACTCTTGATTTTAAAGAAAATGCTATCGAGTCTGCTCCTTCTGAGTGGAATGCATGGCAGAGCTACAGTTATTCAGGACTTAACACAGTTGTAGAAGGAACTGAAACCGAAATCGTTATCAATAACGCTAGTGCTATTAATGATATAATTGGTTTCCGTGTATTTGCTGTAAACTATGATGGAACATTAGTTGATCCTGATGGAAAAGCATTCTACGTAAGTCTTGGAGTAGAAGGTGCAGATTGGGGTACAGTTAATACTGTTATCACTCCTGTAGGTGAGGCAGTTGATGGTACAATATCAGCAAATGTTGCTAAAACTCTAACTGCTTTAACAGGTGCTGCAACTTATGAATGGACAACAGATGTAGATGAAAACGAAATTGAAGGTACACCTGCATTCCATGTTGTATTAAAAGATGCTGACGGTGAATTATTCTCAACTGATGGTGGTGATGTTACCAATGTAGATTTCGAAGATGTTACAACTATCCATACTGTACCTACAGCTTTAAGCTGGTTAGCATACGAAGATGATAAGGTATATAATGGTACACTTGTAATTAAGAATGGAACAGGTCATGTTATTGCTACATTAAAGGTTACATTCAAGAAAGAACTTCCTACAACTTCTCCTTCAGGTTTCTCTATCAAGACTAACCAATTAGGAAGTGATGGAATTTACAGAAGTTATTTAATACCAATGTTCGAAGATGTGGAAGATTGGACAGCACCAGATGCTACTCACGGTAGTATGGCACTTAGTCAAGTATTCAACTTTATAGGAGATGCTTTAACAGGTGTTGATAACTTTGATGTTATCTTTGCTAATGCCTTAAGAGTTAATGCTACTACAGTTGGTAACCTAATTGTTACTCCTGGAAATGAAACTTTAATTGTAGCCAAAGAATTTATCGATAATGAAACAGAACATGAAACATCTGTTGTTTACAATTATGGTGAAATCTCAACTGAACTTGAAGAAGGTGAAGACTATGTAATAGAAGTTGCAAACTTCCCAACTATATTTAGTAATATCTACAATGATACTTACTCTTGGAATTGGGCTACAAGAGCTCAATTAGGACTAGCTGCAAGTGATCCTCTGCCATATAATACTCAAATAGTTTATGGTTCTGATGTTACAATTGATTTAGCTCATATCTATGGTGTAAGTGAAAGAGATAATATTTACAACGCACCATTAAGCGAACCTTACAAGGGAAGCTTGGTATTAGAAGATGCTAAACTTTATAGCAATGGAACAGAAATTGAAGAGTACTTCACTGCTGAAATAGTTGGTGGCAATATTGTACTAACTCAAGCTTCTGATTCAACTAATCCTACTGCAAACGTGCTATCTACGCTTGTTATTACTATGTTAGATATGTACGGACATGAAGTAGTAATTGAACTTCCAATGACAGTTCTTACACGTAATTAATTAAGTTTAATTTAAATAATTTCTTAGTAGGAGGAAACCAATGTAGGTTCCTCCTACTTTGTTTAGTTAATAAGCATGGTGTCTGTTTTTAATAAAAAATGACCATTTTATTACACTTAATTTTTAAAACCTATAATATGAAGAAATTTATTTTTATGGTTGCTGCTTTCCTATTGTTATCTGTGGCAGCATTCTCGCAAGACAGAAAAATAAAAGAGGAGGGAAAAACTGAGTTTAAACCTCATGCTTTCCTTCAATTACAGGGTGGTGCAGCTCATACTCTGGGTGAGGTTGAATTTACAGACTTGCTTTCACCTGCTGCGGCACTTAACTTTGGATATAAATTTACACCTGCTTTCGGTATGCGCCTGGGTGCTTCGGGATGGCAAGGAAAAGGTGGCTGGGTTGCTCCTGCTCAACTCTACTCATTTAAATTTGTGCAGGCTAACCTGGATCTGATGCTCGATTTGAGGTCTATGTTTAGTGGATTTAACCCCGACAGAGTGTTTAATCCTTACCTGTTTGCCGGTGGTGCTTACGCTTATGGCTTCGAAAATGATGAGGCTAATGTGCTTAATACTGGTACTTATGACCTTGAATATCTTTGGCAGGACAATAAGGGTTTCCCGGGTGGAAGGTTTGGTCTTGGTTTTGATTTCAAACTGAGTGATGCTGTTTCTTTTATGATTGAGGGTAACGCTAACGTATTGTCTGACCACTTCAATTCAAAAAGGGCTGATAATCCGGACTGGCAGTTTAATGCTCTGGCTGGCTTTAAAATTAATCTTGGAAAATCATATACTCGTACTGAGCCTGTTTATTATGATCCTCCTGCTCCTGCACCAGCTCCTGCTCCTGCTCCTGCACCAACTCCAGCTCCCGCACCAGCTCCAGCTCCTGTTGTAAAGGAATTTCCTGCACTACCTGCTATCTATTTCAAATTTGACAGTGATGTAGTAGATGCTGAGGAATATGCAGAGGAACTTAATACCATTGTTTCTGTACTTAAGGAATTTGATGACACCAATGTGGTAATTACAGGATATACTGACCATTATGGTCCTAATGATTATAATGATGGTTTATCTCTGCGTCGTGCCGAGGCTGTCAAAAATTATCTCATAAAACAGGGTATTGCAGCTTCAAGAATGACTACTTCTGGTGAAGGTAAGGATCCTAAAACTTCGGGTAACGAAGCTTTGACTATCAAGGCTCGTCGTGTTGAAGTGGCAAAATAAGATTTCCCGGAAAATATAATTAAACATGTTACAATAACAGTACATACTTAAATTTATGTTCCGGAAAGCAGGAATGTCCTTATCAGGCATTCCTGTGTTTTTTTATCTGAGCAGTCAATTTTATAATTTCGATGTCCCATAAAACCAAAACTTTGTGTACCTTTGTGAGAATTTTATGTATAGAAAATAACATATTTTATTTATGACGAATCCAATAATTAAGCGTATCCAACTGTCAGACGGACGTGAGATAACGCTGGAAACGGGAAAGTTAGCTAAACAGGCTGACGGATCCGTTACGCTGCGTATGGGTGATACCATGCTGCTTGCAACTGTTTGTGCTGCCAAAGATGCTACACCGGGAACTGATTTTATGCCACTTCAGGTGGAATATAGAGAAAAATTTGCTTCTGCTGGACGTTTTCCCGGAGGTTTTCTGAAACGTGAAGGAAGACCTTCTGACTCTGAAATATTAACGAGCAGACTTATCGACCGCGTTTTACGTCCTCTTTTTCCTGATGATTATCATGCTGATGTTTTTGTGAACGTCATACTTTTCTCTTCAAATGGTGAAGATATGCCTGATGCACTGGCTGGTTTGGCTGCTTCTGCTGCTCTGGCTGTTTCTGATATACCTTTCAATGGACCAATCTCTGAAGTACGCGTTGCTCGTATTGATGGAAAGCTTGTTATAAATCCTACTTTCAAAGAGCTTCAAAAAGCCGATCTTGACATCATGGTTGGTGCCACCATGGATAATATTATGATGGTTGAGGGTGAAATGAATGAAGTGTCAGAAGCAGAGTTACTGGATGCTATCAAGTTTGCTCATGAGGAGATAAAAAAACATTGTCTTGTTCAGATCGAACTGACTGAAGCTGTTGGAAAAACTGTAAAACGTGAATATAGTCATGAAGATAAAGACGAAGAGTTACGCAAACTTGTTTGGGACACTTGCTATCAGCAAGCTTATGCTGTAGCAGCTTCTCAAAATCCAAACAAACATGAGCGTATTGATGCTTTTGAGGCTATTCTGAATAATTTTATTGAAACAATTCCTGAAGAGGAAAGAGAAGAGAAACTTCCTCTTATTTCTCGTTATTATCACGATGTGGAAAAAGAGGCAATGCGCCGCTGTATTCTGGATGAGGGCAAACGACTTGATGGTCGTAAAACTACCGAGATTCGTCCTATCTGGAGTGAAGTTGACTTTATTCCGGGACCTCACGGTGCTGCACTGTTTACACGTGGTGAAACTCAATCACTTACAACTGTAACGCTTGGCACCAAACTGGATGAGAAAATGGTAGATGATGCTTTGGTACATGATACCGACCGCTTCCTGCTGCATTACAACTTCCCTCCTTTCTCAACAGGCGAAGCTCGTCCACAACGAGGCACCGGCCGTCGTGAAATAGGTCACGGTAATCTTGCAAACAGAGCTCTTAAGAGAATGATACCTGATGATTACCCATATGTTGTACGTGTGGTTTCTGATATTCTTGAATCAAATGGTTCTTCGTCAATGGCTACTGTTTGTGCAGGTACTCTTGCCCTTATGGATGCAGGAGTTAAGATTAAGAAACCAGTAAGTGGTATAGCAATGGGTCTTATCTCTGAAAACAAAGGTCAGAAGTATGCTATTCTTTCTGATATTCTTGGAGATGAGGATCATCTTGGTGATATGGACTTCAAGGTATGCGGTACTCTTGACGGGATAACTGCTACTCAGATGGATATTAAAGTAGATGGTCTATCTTATGAGATACTCGAAGAGGCTCTGGCACAGGCAAAAGCTGGCCGTGAGCATATCATGAGTAAAATGATGGAGACCATCTCTGAACCACGTGCAGATATGAAACCTCATGCTCCACGTATCGAGGTGATAGAAATCCCTAAAGACTTTATAGGTGCTGTAATTGGACCAAGCGGAAAAATTATACAGGGCATTCAGGAAGAGACAGGAGCTACTATCACTATTGAAGAGGTGAATAATAAAGGTCGCGTTGAAGTATCTGCTACTAATAAAGCATCAATCGATGCTGCAATGAACAAAATTAAAGGTATCGTTGCTGTTCCTGAAGTAGGTGAAGTTTACAAAGCAACTGTAAGATCAGTAATGCCTTATGGTTTATTCTGTGAATTCCTCCCAGGCAAAGATGGATTGTTGCATATTTCTGAAGTTGACTGGCAAAGATTTGAGTCTATCGAGGATACCGGTATAAAAGAGGGTGATAAGATAGATGTTAAATTGATTGATATCGACTCCAGATCAGGTAAATTTAAACTTTCACGTAAAGTTTTATTACCACGTCCTGCAAAGGAAGATAAAAATTAGAATTTAAGGGTAAGCATACTTTTTACTTATTATATAAGCGAATCTCAAAAGGATTCGCTTTTTTTGTGTGTTTAAATTGAATGCTTTGTTTCGTCTGGAAATGCAACTTTATAATCTAATCTTCTATCTTTTTGATCATTTATAGCGTTAATACTTTATTTTTAGTAATTTTGTAATCATAAACCTCGTTTTACTTATAAAACGAATTATTAACACAGGTTTTTATTAATAATAATGAAACAACTACTTCTAGGTGCTGAGGCGATTGCTCAGGCAGCTTTGGATGGAGGTATATCAGGTGTTTACGCTTACCCGGGCACTCCATCTACTGAGATAACGGAATTTATTCAAAAATCTCCACAAAGTACAAAAACCAGAGTTCGTTCATCATGGTCGGCTAACGAGAAAACAGCTTATGAATCTGCTCTTGGCATGTCCTATGCAGGTAAAAGGAGTTTGGTCTGTATGAAGCATGTTGGACTAAACGTTGCCGCTGATGCTTTTATGAACTCATCTATTACAGGTGTAAATGGAGGATTGGTAATTGTTGTTGCCGATGACCCATCAATGCACTCATCTCAGAATGAACAAGATAGCAGGGTTTATGGTAAGTTTGCAATGATTCCTGTACTTGAACCATCTAATCAGCAGGAAGCTTACGACATGACCAGATATGGTTTTGATTTGTCGGAGAAAATGGAATTACCTGTACTATTACGTATTCCAACACGTTTGTCGCATTCACGATCGGTTGTTATCAGACAGAACCCTCGCGAACAAAACGACCTTAATCCTTCTCCTATAGATGGTAAGTGGATATTGTTGCCAGCAAATGCCCGCAAGAACTATCAGGGATTACTTAAAAAACAGGAGACATTAATCTCACTTTCTGAAAAATCCAGGTTTAACAGAGTTATTGAGGGTATTGGCTCCAGTGCTGTTATAGCTTTTGGAATAGGGTTTAATTATGTAATGGAGGTAATTGATGCATTCAGATTAAATACTCCTGTTCTAAAGATATCTCAATATCCTATGCCAAAACAAACTATCAGGGAGTTTTGTGACAGATACTCAGAAATACTTATTGTAGAAGAGGGTTATCCTGTACTTGAAGAGCTTCTGAAAGGTTATCTGGGAAATAAAAAGTTTCGCGGGAGACTGGATGGCATATTGCCAAGAACAGGGGAACTATCTCCAAATGTTATTGCAAAAGCATTAGGAGTAAAATCTTCTAGTATTCAGAATGTGCCTGATATTGTTGTAGGCAGACCACCTATGCTATGCCAGGGTTGTAGTCACCGTGATCTTTTTGAAGCTATCAATATGGTAATGGAAAACTATTCACAGAAACAGATATTTGGTGATATTGGTTGTTATACTTTGGGTGCGCTTCCCCCTTATAGTAGTATAAGTACATGTGTTGATATGGGTGCCTCGATAACAATGGCTAAAGGGGCTGCTGATGCGGGAATGCGACCGGCAGTATGTGTTATTGGCGACTCCACTTTTACTCACTCGGGGATGACCGGCTTGCTCGATGCTGTTAATGATAAATCTCCTGTGACAGTAATTATTTCGGATAATGATACTACAGCAATGACCGGTGGTCAGGATTCTGCCGGTACAGGCAAATTCTTCGACATATGCAAAGGTATAGGTGTTGAAGAGGATCATATAAGAGTAATTAAACCTCTGAAAAAAAATCTCGAGGAGAATATTGCTATTCTTCGGGAGGAGTTTGAATATAACGGTGTCTCTGTAATTATTTCTCAGAGGGAGTGTGTTCAGACATTAAAAAAGAACAGGAAACAGGCAATTGAAATTGAGTAACTTAAAATTATAAATGCAAAAAAATATTATTATAGCTGGTGTGGGAGGCCAAGGGATACTTACTATTGCCTCTATTATTGACCTGGCAGCAATGAACCTGGGACTAAACCTTAAGCAGGCTGAAGTACATGGAATGAGTCAGCGTGGTGGTGCTGTAGAATCTCATTTGCGTATATCATCTAAAGAAATATACTCTGATCTTATACCTCTTGGAAAAGCTGATCTGATTCTTTCTATTGAGCCTATGGAATCTCTTAGATACCTCCCTTTTTTATCTCCGGAAGGTATAATTGTAACTACAACTGAACCGTATGAGAATATTGGTAACTATCCCGATATTGATGATTTGCTAAACAATATCAGGATGTCTGCAAAACATCTTTTAGTTGATGCAAAAATAATTGCTCAGGAAGCAGGTGGTTCCAAAACATACAATATTGCAATGCTTGGTGCTGCATCTCCATATTTGGGAATTGAGACTGAAGAACTGGAAAAAGCAATTGAAATTTTCTTCAAAAGGAAAGGTGATAAAATAGTGGAAATGAATCTGAAAGCTTTCAGATTAGGTATTGAAAAATGTAAGAATTAAAATGATCTGGAACCGTGAAATAGAGTGTGCCGAAAGGGAACAGATGCAGGAATTGCAAAGTAGCAAGTTTAACTGCATGGTAAAACGCATGTATAATAATGTGCCGTTTTACAGACTGAAATTTGACGAAATTGGTCTTAAACCTGATGATATAAAAGATATTGAGCAGCTAAAAGATCTGCCATTTACTACAAAAAATGATCTTAGAGATAACTATCCATTTGGCTTGTTTACAGTACCTCAGAGTGATGTGGTAAGAATCCATGCTTCCAGCGGTACAACAGGAAAGCCAACTGTTGTAGGTTATACTCATTCGGATATAGAGGTATGGGCTGAGGTGGTTGCCAGAAGTCTTACCATGGCTGGTATTCACAGTGGTGACACTATTCAGATTGCTTATGGCTACGGTCCTTTTACGGGTGGTCTGGGACTTCATTACGGAGCTGAGAAGATAGGTGCAACTGTAATTCCAATTTCCACTGGTAATACTAAGAAACAGCTTCAGTTTATGACTGATTTCAAAGCTACAGTGCTCGCTTGTACTCCATCTTATGCTGCTCATCTGGGTGAATGCATAGCAAATGATGGAATCTCTCCGGATGATATTAAGCTGCGTATTGGTGTTTTTGGAGCTGAACCATGGACTAATGAGCTAAGATGTCAGATTGAGAATCTACTGAGTTTGAAAGCTTTTGATATTTATGGTTTGAGTGAAGTGATCGGACCAGGAGTATCAATGGAATGTGAATGTCAATGTGGCAATCATGTGTTTGAGGATCATTTTATTCCAGAAATTATCGATCCTGAAACTCTTGAAGTTTTGCCTGACGGTGAGATTGGTGAACTTGTATTCACAACTGTGAGTAAAATGGCAATGCCTTTGTTAAGATATCGCACAAGGGATTTAACCAGGTTGCACAGAGAGAAATGTGATTGTGGACGTACTCTTGTCCGAATGGAAAAATGTCTTGGAAGAACTGACGACATGCTGATTATAAGGGGTGTGAATGTATTTCCTTCACAGATTGAATCTGTACTTATGGATATGTCTGAAATAACTCCTCATTATCAAATAATTGTGCGTCGTGAAAACAACCTTGACACTATGGAGATTTTGGTAGAGGTTGATCAGAAAAATTGGTCAGATAGTATTCGTGAACTCGAAGGTATAAGAAGGCGTATTGATAATAATATAAAAAGTATGCTTGGTATAGGAGCTAAGATCAGGTTAGTGGAACCAAATACGATTGAACGATCAGAAGGTAAAGCTAAAAGGGTTATTGACTATAGGAAATGATTGGAATAAGATACATAAAAATAATATATAAAATCAAAAATAATGCATATCAAACAACTCTCTGTTTTTCTGGAAGATAGGTCGGGGCGACTAACAGAACTTACCCGAATACTGGCAGTCAATGATATCAATATTACAGCTTTGAGTGTAGCAGAGACTGCAGACTATGGTATAGTGCGAATGGTTGTTGGCAGACCTGAACTTGCAAAGGATGTTCTCGAGAAAGCGGGCTTTTCGATCGGACTGACTGATGTTGTTTGCGTAAATATGCCTGACCAGCCGGGATCGCTTTACCGCATTCTGGAGATTCTTACTGATGAGGGTATTAATGTTGATTACATGTATGCTTTCTCGAATAATGATGTTGCTCTTGCTGTTATAAGGTCTGCTGATATTCAACGTGTTACGGAAGTGCTTGAGAAGAATCGACTTAAGCTGCTTTCTCAAAGCGATATTTACCAACTATAGAATGACTTAATTTAAATGCTTTGGCAAGTTTTTTCTGCGTCAATTAGAATTGTGATGTTTTTTTGAAGTCTCAACTAATTCTTTCGGGTACCCATTCTGTGAAATGAGTGTTAAATTTGATTTACTGTTTGAACGAAGTGAGTTTAAATCAAATAGCGAATGAACAGCTAATGGGTGAGAGAATTAGTGTAAACTAGAAAAAATATGACAATTCTATAGAAGAAAAAACGAACAGATAATAAAATAAGAAATATGACTAGATTTTCAAGCAGCGTAGCTGAACTGCGCTCTTCAGAAATACGCGATCTAATGAGCCTTGCAACTTCACCAGATATGATTTCTTTTGCAGGTGGAATGCCGGGTAATGAATTGTTCCCATTGAATAAAATAGATAAAATATTAAACTCTCTCTGTGAAAAAGAGAAACAGGTTGCATTGCAGTATGGACCAACCACAGGACTCCCTACCCTACTAGAATCGTTGTCGGAATGGCTTGAGAAAAAAGGATTGCCTGTTAAATCCAACAAACTTATTATAACTACAGGCTCTCTGCAAGCAATAAATATTTTGGCAAAGGCATTTCTTGACCCGGGAGATTCTGTAGTGGTAGAAACACCAAGCTTTATAGGGGCTCTCTCTGCATTCAGATCTTATCAGGCTAATCTTGTTACTGTTCCCTTGAATGGCGATGGAATGGATATTAAACTGCTAAAAGATAGGATAAATTCCTCTTCAGTTAAGCCTAAATTTTTATATTACTCTCCAAATTTTCATAACCCTGCGGGAATAGTTTATTCCGAAGAGGTAAAAAAAGAGATGATCGACGTACTAAGAAATCAGGAAATCCCTATAATTGAAGATGATGTATATAGTGACCTCTATTTTTTTGAAGAGGATAGACCTAAAATGAAACTGATTAAGTCAATGGATCCTGAAGGTATAGATGTCTGCTTTACCGGTTCATTTTCAAAGATACTGGGTCCTGGTCTTCGTCTAGGCTGGATGCTAGTTCCTGATAATATATATCAGAAGTGTGAATTGATAAAGCAGTCAATTGATGCATGCTCTCCAAGTATATCACAGGTTGTTGCTGATAAATTCATCCGTGAAGGTCATATTGATGCCTATATTTCTGAAGTCAGAGAGGAGTATAAAAAACGTGGACTAGCAATGATTGATACTCTGGAGAAATGTTTACCTGAAAGTGTTTCTTTCGAAAAACCTAGAGGAGGGTTTTATACATGGTTACAACTACCTGAGGGATGCGATGCAACAGATGTACTGAAAAAGTCTATTGAAAAAGGAGTGGTATTTGTGACAGGTAAAACTTTCGACCCTGATGGAATTAAAAATGATCATATACGTATATCATTCTGCAATACGGATGTTGAAACGATTAAAAATGGGGTGCCGGTTATTGCTGAAGCAATTAGAGATATTATGAATCTTGCATGAATTTAATGAATAATAATTGATTGTTTAACAATAAAAACGGTTCCAACTATAATAGTTGAAACCGTTTTTATTTTCTAATGATATGAATATTATCTGGTTATTCAAACAATCTTAGCTTAAGAAGGCTATCAGGACTCCTGCTGCAACTGCTGATCCTATTACACCAGAAACGTTACTGGACATACAGTACTGCAGAATATGATTTGATTTGTCATATTTAAGTGCAACATCGTTAGCAACACGTGAGGCCATTGGTACGGCACTTAGCCCGGTTGCTCCTACAAGTGGATTGATCTTTTTCTTAGATCCCTTATTATATAACTTAACTGTAAGTATACCTCCGGCTATTGAGATAGCGAAAGCAAAGAGACCAAGAACTAGAATCCCTATAGTCTCCCATCTCAGGAACACCTCTGCAGGCATAGTTGCACCAACACAGACTCCCAAGAATACGGTAGCCGTGTTCATAATTGGACCAGAGGCTGCATCTGCCAGACGTGCTGTGTTGGGGCCAATCTCTTTCAGCAGATTACCAAGCATTAGCATACCTATAAGTGGTGCAGCAGATGGAACAAGTATTGCTACAACTAATGTAAGAACTATAGGGAATAAGATTTTTACTGTTCTTAAGTGCTTGATTTCGTATTTAGGTGGATATAGTTTATCTTGCTTCTTCATATTGATCATGAAATCATCTTTGGTCATTAGCAATTTTGCAACACCGGGAATGATTACCGGAACCATTGCCATATAAGAATATGCAGCAATTGCGATTGGACCTAACAAGTGAGGTGCCAGCTTTATTGTAGTATAAATTGCGGTAGGTCCATCAGCACCTCCAATTATACCCATCGAAGCTGCTTCAGGCAATGTATAACCCATTATAACAGCAAGGAGTACAACTGTAAAGATACCTATCTGCGCTGCACTGCCAAAAAAAGCAAGCTTCAGATTTCTAAGCATTGGGCCAAAGTCAGTTAATGCTCCCACACCCATAAAAATTATAGGTGGAAGAAGACCCGATTTGATCAGTGAATAGTAAAGAAAATTGATTATTCCATATTCACTTGCAATCTCCGGGAGGTTCATCAGACTCCCGTCAGCCTCGACAACCATACTGCTTTCAACTACTGCCAGTCCAGCTCCCGGCAAATTAGCAAGTAGTACCCCAAAGCCTATTGGTACAAGCAGTAGTGGCTCGTACTCCTTAAATATACCCATATATAAAAGGATACCTGAGATAATCCACATTAGTACAGTGCCCCACTCTACAAATGCAAAACCTGTTACATCAAGAACGTTATTAAAGAATTCTATCATTACTACTGCAATTTAATAAGTATATCATCCTCATCAACTGTATCACCATTTGCAAAACATATCTCAGTCACAGTTCCATCCACCTCTGAAGCAATTGCATTGTATGTCTTCATAGATTCGATGTATCCAATAATATCATTTTTTTTCACTTTATCTCCAACCTTTATAGCAGTTTCACTCGAATCTTTTGTAAGGAAGAATTTTCCTTCCAGCGGAGAAGGTATCTCTTTTAGCTGGCCTGTTGACTGCACTACTACTGGTGCAGGAGCTGACTCTGCAGGTTTAGCTGCAGTTGGTGCCTGACTTATTGTGCCATTTCCGTTATCTGGATAATTTATGTGAACCACATACTCCTCTTCATCAATATTAACAACTAGTGTTTTTGGTTGGAATCCATTTCCGTTATAAGCAGGAACAGTATTGATTGATTCAGAAGCTTCTTTTTCGGCTTTCCTTTTTGCAATATCTTCATCAAATTCTCGTTTTGCATCACCTGATTTATATGCCCTGTACTGTTCTGGATGCATTGCAAGTTCGAATAGCTCTTCGTCATCCAGACCAGTGTCCCAGTTTTTCTTTTCCATCTCTGCACGGTACTCATCCAGTTGATCTGGATAAAGATCCTGTGGGTTACCTGTATAAAACTCAAGGCCTTTGCTTTTAGCCATCTCTATTATCTCAGGTGCAGGATCCACCGGAAGTTTACCTGTTTTGCCGAGTATCATATCCCACACATTATCAGCAATCATAGACCAGCGCTTTTTACCTTTCTCAAGCTGAAGTACGTTCATTAGCGCAAGGTTTTTAACATATTGACTATAAGGTGTCACCAATGGAGGATATCCCACCTTTGGCCATACATATGTTACTTCTTCAAAAAGCTTAATCATCAAGTCATCTTGAGTAAGTTCATTCTGATTATGCTTCCTTTTCCACTTGTTAATTGAAGCTAGGTTATTTTCAAGATCAGACATCAAACTACCCATCATTCCACCTGGTAAACCGGGACCTATAAGAAGCGAATTCATCATCCTGTTCTTTGGATTTATGTAGTATCCTAAGAAATCATCCATATATTTCTGTGTGAGGGTACGCACTTTCATATATGCATTCATGTTGATCTTTGGCACATTAAATCCGGCATCTTTCAACATTGCCTGTATTGCAAGAATATCTGCATGCCCTGTTCCCCATGAAAGTGGCTCCATACCTGCATCAATATAATCTGCTCCGGCATAAGCCGCTTCAAGAATTGAAGCCATCTGGAAACCGGGTCCGGCATGACCGTGATATTGAATAACTGTTTTTGGGTGACGCGCTTTTATATTCTTGATTATTTTCCCAATACTTGCAGGACGTCCAACACCTGCCATATCTTTAATACATATCTCATCTGCACCCATTTCAATAAGGGTGTCAGCAAGCTGAGTATAATATTCAACTGTATGTACAGGAGATACTGTGATACATAATGCTGCCTGAGAAATCATTCCGGCCTCTTTTGCATATTTAATAGAGTTTTCAAGATTTCTGGGATCATTAAGACCATCAAATGAACGAGCAATGTCAGTACCCTGTTTTTTCTTAACATGAAACATCAGTCTGCGTACATCAGCTGGTACAGGACTCATACGAATAGCGTTAAGTCCACGCTCTAACATATGCGTTTGTATACCGGCATCATTAAATGGTTGTGTCCATTCACGAACAGATTTATTTGGGTTTTCACCAAAAAGAAGATTTATCTGCTCAAAACCTCCTCCATTGGTTTCTATACGATCAAAACACCCCATATCTATGATTGCAGGAGCAACCTCTGTAAGTTGTTCAACCGTCGGCACATATTTTCCCGACGATTGCCACATGTCTCTATAGAGAAGACTGAATTTAATCTCTTGTGCCATATATTATTTATTATTTCTTTTTTTGAATTGATTCTACTCTGCCCTGTCCTTGTGTTATCACGTCAACTGCAGCTGTTATGGCTGCAATTTTTCTTGTATTTGTTTTCTTATTCTTTTTTATGGTACCATCATTTCTATTATCTTTTACATATTTATTGGTTAAGGTTATGATCATTCCACCAAGTAGTACAACTAGCCATAAAACTATAACAACCATAATCATACCAATAAACAATAAGCCTAATGCGGTTCCAAGATTTTCCATACGTATCTTACTTAAATTAAATAATTGAAGTTTCTCTAACCTAATTTCTCTTCAGTGATTTTCCATAACCTCAATTTAAATTGAAAGGAATAGGGACATTTTTATGAGAGAGTGTAAGTTTCTAAATTCAAAATTACAAATAATATTCGAAATTATGCACGAAAGGCTTCAAATTGTGCATTAATAAACAAAATTTAAGACATATTTCTTAAAATAGATAATCAGCTTTCTGTAATCATATTTTTATTTCAGAAAGCTGATAAAAATTAAAGCGTTAAATTAATTTTCAATATTCATCTACTGTATGATTCCATTTGAATAGCTTCATAAACTCAACTACAACAATAGGAACAATTGAAAGTGCAGTTACATATAACCAGTGAACAGCATCCATTTCTACTACACCAAAGATATTTCTTAAAACAGGAATAAGTAATACAGCCATCATTAACAAAGCAGAAGCAAGTATCGCCAGTATTAAGTTTTTATTACTTGCAAGACTTGTTCTAAAGGATGATAATTTATTTGAATGCAAGTTTCTTACATGGAACAATTGAGAAAAGGCAAGTACTGCGAAAGCCATTGTTTGACCAAGTACCTGTCCACCATCATTACATCCTATATAATAAGCTGCAAGTGATATTAGTCCTATTGCTGAACCTTGATAGACAATACGCCAGATCATCCCTTTTGAAAAGAAACCTCTCTTTGGATCACGTGGTTTTCGTGTCATAACATCTTTTTGAGCCGGATCCATACTTAAGGCAAGTGCAGGAAGACTGTCAGTTACCAGATTTACCCATAATATGAGAATAGGTGATAATGGATTACCTAAATTAAGGATTGCAGCAATAAATATCAGCAGTACTTCACCCATATTGGCAGAAAGAAGAAACTGAATTACTTTGAGTATATTATCATAAATACGACGACCCTCTTCTACCGCAGTTACTATAGTTGCAAAATTATCATCGGTAAGCACTACATCTGACGCATCCTTAGCTACTTCGGTACCAACAATTCCCATTGCTACACCTATATCTGCCTGTTTTAGTGCAGGTGCATCATTTACACCATCACCGGTCATCGCAACAATATCACCATGACTTTGCCAGGCTTTTACTATTCGCACCTTATGCTCAGGGGCAACTCGTGCATACACTGAGTAATCGCGTACATTGCGAGTAAGCATCTCATCATCCGTTTCCTCTAAATCGCTGCCGGTAACAGCTTTGTCACCCACTTTAAATATACCTATCTCATCAGCAATTGCAATGGCAGTAACTTTATGATCGCCTGTAATCATTACAGGACGAATACCTGCAGTCTTGCATTTTTTTACAGCATCTACAACCTCAGGCCTTGCAGGGTCTATCATGCCAAGCAGACCGATAAAGATCAGATCTTTTTCAATATTTTCTGAATTTACATCTTCAGGAATCTCATCTATATCTTTATATGCTACTGAGAGTACTCGCAGAGCTGATTGCCCCATATTGGTGTTCTCTTTACGAATGGTCTCTATATCCTCTTTAGTAATTGGTCTTATATTACCATGTATAAGAATTCGTGAAGTCACATCAAGTACTTCATCCAATCCACCTTTAACATTTACACGATAAGCATCATTTTCCATCCTGTTTATGGTAGTCATCCTTTTCCTCTCTGAATCAAAAGGTACTTCGCTGATTCTGGGGAATTTTTTTTCTATTTCATTTTTATTGACACCTAGTTTAAGTGCAATATCAACTATAGCTGTTTCAGTAGGATCTCCGGAAAGTTCATGATCTCCATTAGGTAAAATTTTAAGATGCGAGTCGGTGCACAAAAGTGAGCAATGCAGTAAAATATTTTCATCATCATCCTGTTCTTCCGGAAGAGGCAGGTTTCTAAAATTAATTTTATTGCCACCTGCCCAGCCTTCAACAACTGTCATTTTGTTCTGTGTAAGAGTTCCGGTTTTATCTGAGCAGATTACAGTAGTACTACCAAGAGTTTCAACAGACGGTAAAGTACGTACTATCGCATTCTTTTTAACCAGTCGCTGTACTCCAATTGCCAGAACAATTGTGGACACAATTTGAAGACCTTCGGGAATGGCTGCCACTGCAAGGCTAACTGACATCATTAACATTTCTAACCAATGATTACCATATATAATACCAATTACAAATATTACTGTACAGATAACCAAAGCTACATACCCTAAAACTTTTCCAAGCTGGCCAAGTCGTTTACTCATAGGTGTTTCTGTTGCCTCCGTGGATTGTAGCATATTAGCAATCTTTCCAACTTCGGTATTCATTCCGGTGCCTACTATTACTCCTCTTCCGCGACCATAAGTGACTATACTGGTTGAGAATGCCATGTTTGTTCTGTCACCCAGAGTTATATCACTACCTTCAAGTGTGGATTCAATCTTATCAACCGGAACTGACTCTCCCGTAAGAGCAGATTCCTGCACTTTTAAGTTGAATGCTTCAATAAGTCTCATATCAGCGGGAATAATATCTCCTGTATCAAGGACTACAATGTCACCTGGTACAATTTCTGTGGAATCTATCTCTTCAATCTGTCCCTCACGCATAACTTTTGTGCGTGGAGAACTCATTTTATTTAATGCCTCTAATGAAGTTTGTGCTTTTCTCTCTTCTACTGTACCAATTATTGCATTAAGTAACAATATTGCAATTATAACAAAAGATTCTACAAGCCCTTCTCCTTCCATAACCCCAATAACTCCTGACACAATAGCTGCTATAAGTAATATAGCCACCATACTGCTTTTGAACTGTTCAAGAAAAACTGAAAGTAATGATTTTTGTTTTTTTGAAGCTAATTTATTGAGACCATATTTTTCTCTGCGTTTTTCTATTTCTGTTTCTGAAAGCCCCATTTCAGGATTAACTCCGAATTTTTGTAATACCTCTTCAGCTGATTGGGTATAAAATTGTTCCATCTGTATTAATTTTAATTTTTATACTACTGATTTTGATGACAAAAATGGTCTGCCACATGAAATTGGTTCCACATTTTCTCAAAGTACAATATGATAAACAATATGATTATAACAGTAGTTTAGATGTTCATTTATTTAACATTTAGGTACATTTTATAACAGAGTATATGTTATATAACATAAGGGCAACATTTTTCTTTGTCACTCGTTTTGTATAAATTGCAGGTCAATAAATAAAGTTATGACTTTGCCGGTCTTAATAGACGCAAAGTCTTTTTTAATACTAAATATCTAACTAAAAACAGAGAATTGGAAAAACTAATAAACTGACAAACATAGACCTGAGATCAATTAATCATTTAAATTTATTGAATTACTTTGAATACAATTTGAATAATCTAATTAATTAAAATATTTTCTTATCATGAAAGTTTACAAAACAAACGAAATTAAAAACATAGCCCTGATTGGAAATTCAGGGTCAGGTAAGACCACTTTCGCTGAAGCAATGCTTTTCGAGAGTGGTCTGATAAGACGTCGCGGTACAATAGAAGGAAAAAACACAGTAAGTGATTATTTTCCGGTTGAAAAGGAGTACGAATACTCTGTATTCCCATCTGTAATTTCATATGAATGGAAGGATAAGTTAATGAATTTCATTGACTGTCCGGGTTCAGACGATTTTGTTGGTGGTGTTGTTACCGCTCTTAATGTTACAGATTTGGCTTTAATGCTTATTGATGCAGCAGATGGCGTGGAAGTTGGAACTATAAACCAGTTTCGTTATGTTGATGAACTAAAGAAGCCTGCTGTAATACTTGTTAACGGAATGGACCATGAAAAAGCTGATTATGAAAACACATTATCCAGCCTGAAAGAAGTATATGGAAATAAAATTGTTCCTGTTCAATATCCAATTGGTAATGGAGCAGCATTTAATGGCATCATTGATGTTCTGAAACAGAAGTATTACCATTGGGAACCGGGAGCCACTGCACCTGCAGTACTTGAAATACCAGAAAACGAAAAAGAAAGAGCTGCAGAATATTATCAGGTTCTATTGGAAGCTGCAGCAGAAAATGATGAAGGACTGATGGAGAAATTCTTCGATCAGGGAACTTTAACAGAAGAAGAGATGCGTGACGGTATACATAAAGGTATGCTAAATCACAGTTTGTACCCGGTTTTTTGCGCTTCTGCAGAAAAAAATATGGCTGTTCATCGCATAATGAATTTCCTGAGTATGGTTGCTCCATCTCCAGATGATATGCCTGCACCTAAGAACTCAGATGGTGTGGAGGTTGCTCCGGACTCTTCTGCTCCTACAAGTCTGTTTTTCTTTAAAACCACCGTTGAACCTCATATTGGAGAAGTAAGTTACTTCAAGGTTATGTCGGGAGTAGTTAAAGAAGGAGATGATTTTACAAACACAAACCGTCAGTCAAAAGAGAGACTTGCACAGATTTTCACAGTTGCTGGACAAATGCGTAATAAAACAGAACAGCTTCAAGCAGGAAGCATTGGTGTTGCTGTTAAACTTAAAGATGTACGCACTGGTAATACATTAAATGCTAAAGGATCTGATCATATATTCAACTTTATTAAATATCCGGAACCACGTTATAGAAGAGCTATAAGGGCGCTTAACGAATCGAATTCCGAGAAAATGAATGAAGCTCTGAATCGCATGCGTGAAGAGGATCCAACATGGATTGTAGAAATATCAAAAGAACTTAAACAGACAATTGTATCTGGACAGGGTGAGTTCCACCTTAAAACACTCAAATGGCGTATTGAAAACAATGATAAAATAGAAATTGAATTTCTTGAGCCAAAAATACCATATCGTGAAACTATAACAAAAGCTGCACGTGCTGACTATAGACACAAAAAACAGTCAGGTGGTGCCGGACAGTTTGGTGAAGTTCATCTTATTATTGAACCTTATACAGAAGGTATGCCATTACCTGAAATTTATAAATTCAATGGTCAGGAATTTAAGATTCAGAATAGAGATACACAAGTTATAAATCTTGACTGGGGTGGTAAACTTGTATTTGTAAATAGTATTGTTGGAGGTTCAATTGATGCAAGATTCATGCCTGCAATTTTAAAAGGAATCATGGGTAGAATGGAACAAGGTCCTCTGACAGGATCTTATGCCCGAGATGTCAGAGTAATTGTTTACGATGGTAAAATGCACCCGGTTGACTCAAATGAAATCTCTTTCATGCTTGCAGGTAGAAATGCATTCAGTACTGCCTTTAAAAACGCCTCACCTAAAATACTTGAGCCAATATATAATGTAACAGTTTCTGTTCCCGGCGATTATATGGGTGATGTTATGAGTGACCTTCAGGGACGTCGTGCAATTATCATGGGTATGGAAAGTGAAAAGGGATTTGAAAAATTGAATGCTAAGGTTCCTTTAAAGGAGATGAACACCTATTCAACTTCATTAAGTTCTATTACCGGTGGTAGGGGTTCATTCTCAATGAAATTTGCAAGTTATGAGCTTGTTCCTTCAGATGTACAGGAAAAACTTCTTAAAGAGTACGAAGAACAGGAGAAGGAGGATTGATATTTTCATTTTAATGTGGTTATCTTTCTAAGATAAAAGCATTTTAATTTTATAAATAAAACAGGACGGCTCAATTGAGCCGTCCTGTTTATTTAATCAAATACCTCTATAAAAGAGCCTATCTATTTCCGGAATTTAGTTATTGGATATTTTTTCGTCCAGATTCCTTTTCAGAGCTTCCAGGAACTCACGTGTTGTTAACCATTTATCACGTGAAACTTCTGGTCCATGAACAAGCAACGCCAGATCCTTAGTCATTTGTCCCCCTTCTACAGTCTCTATACACACCTTTTCAAGCTTTTCACAAAAATCTATCAGTGGCTCATTGTTATCAAGTTTTCCTCGATGAGACAAGCCCCTCGTCCATGCAAAGATAGATGCAATTGGATTTGTACTTGTTTCCTTACCCTGCTGATGCTGACGATAGTGACGTGTTACAGTACCATGTGCAGCTTCTGCTTCAACAGTTTTACCGTCGGGTGTAATTAAAACAGAAGACATCATCCCTAGAGAGCCGAAACCTTGTGCAACAGTATCTGATTGCACATCTCCATCATAGTTTTTGCAAGCCCATACAAATCCTCCGTTCCATTTCATTGCCGATGCAACCATATCATCAATTAATCGATGTTCGTAGGTAAGTCCGGCCATTTCGAATTTTTCTTTGAATTCATTCTCATAAACCTCTTGAAAAATATCTTTGAAACGTCCATCATAAGCCTTAAGAATTGTATTCTTTGTGGACATATATAATGGATAATTCTCTTTTAGGGCTATTTGAAATGAAGATCTGGCGAAACCATAAATAGATTCATCAGTATTATACATTGCCATTGCAACGCCATCTCCCTTAAAGTCATATACTTCCCAAGTTTTAACTTCACCATTTTCTCCTGTAAAAGTCATAGTGAGCTTACCTTTTCCACTTATTACAGTGTCGGTAGCCTTATACTGATCTCCAAAAGCATGACGCCCAATTATAATTGGCTTTGTCCATCCCTGAACATATCTGGGAATATTTCTGCATATAATTGGTTCCCTGAAAACAGTACCTCCAACAATATTTCGGATTGTACCATTTGGAGACTTCCACATACTTTTTAGTCCAAACTCCTTTACTCTAGCCTCATCTGGAGTGATGGTGGCACACTTAATTCCTACATTATACTTTTTGATAGCCTCAGCAGCATCAATGGTTACTTTATCATCAGTGGCATCACGATGCTGAATACTTAAATCAAAATACTTTATATCTATATCTAAATAGGGTAATATAAGTTCCTCTTTAATAAATGACCAAATAATACGCGTCATTTCATCCCCATCCAGTTCAACAACTGGATTGTCTACTTTTATTTTCTGCATGTTTATTATCTACTTTCTCTCATTTATAGGTATGAAACCCTGTAATTCACGAACATTCTTATAGGCAGGACGAATTAATCTTTTACTGGAGAAGTTCATCTCTTCAATTCGGTGAGCCGACCACCCCACGATACGTGCCATTGCAAAAAGTGGAGTAAATACTTCTGTAGGTAATCCGATTGCATCATATACAAATCCTGAATAAAAATCTACGTTCACACAGACATTAGCCTTAGCATTGGACTTTTTTGACTCTCTGAATACTTCCACTATACGGTTCTCAATAAGTTCCATGAGAGCAAATTCTTTTTCGCGTCCCTTTTCCTTTGCCAGGTCTCTTGCCATCTCTTTCAGCAATCCTGTGCGTGGATCACTTATTGTGTAAACAGCGTGTCCTAAACCATATATTAGACCGGTTTTGTCAAAAGCTTCTTTCCTTAGAATCTTTCTTAAATACTCATCTACCTGATTAGCATCTTCCCAATCTGAGATATTTTTTTTCATATCCTCCAGCATACCCATCACTTTGACATTTGCACCGCCATGAAGCGGACCTTTTAATGATCCAATACCTGCAGCTATTGCAGAATAGGTGTCTGTTTCAGTTGAGCTTGTTACGCGTACAGAGAAAGTAGAGTTATTACCACCACCATGTTCTGCATGCAGAATTAATGCAAGGTCAAGTATTTTTATATCCAGCTCGGTATATTTGTTAGGTCCCTTCATCATAAAGAGGAAGTTCTCAGCTACCGACTTCTCGGGATGTGGAAGACGAACGTGCAAGGATCTACCACGAACATCATGTCTTAATACCTGATAAGCATAAGCGATTATAGTAGGGAACTTTGCAATTAGATTTATGGATTGATGTATAAGATTATTAGGTGATATATCATCGGGATTTTCATCATAGCAATATAATTCAAGAACACTTCTTGCAAGTATATTCATAATGTTTTTCCCTTGAAGAGCAAGAATATTCATTGTTGCCATATGATTCAGAGGCATTGTTTCAGCGATCAGGCTTTTTGTTGCCTCTAACTCTTCCTTTAGAGGAAGACGTCCTGAAAGCAATAGAAAAATTGTCTCCTCGAATCCTAAGCGATTCTCTTTCTGAATACCTGCAACCAGCTCTTCTACATCCAACCCTCTGTAATATAGTTTACCCGGAATAGGTTTGAGTGAACCATCCTCCTGTCGTTCATAACCCACGACATCACCTATGCGTGTTAGGCCGGCAAGAACACCTGAATGATCTTCATTACGTAGTCCACGCTTAACACCCATTTTAGTAAATAGATTTTTATCTATGTTGCTGGTAAACGCAATTGAATCCGAAAGGATCTGTGTTAATTCTTCATTGTTCATATTTTATAAATTCTTTTTGTTTTGATTCTTTTTATTGTCTGCAGGTATTAATTACAGCTCCATTTTTTAACATTGGGAATACCTATTTTGTTTATCGATTCTGAAAAATTAAGTAATAATTATTTTAATATTTAAAGACCTGTTTAACTTATGACTAATTCTCATAAGTTCTCGATAACTTTATTTGAAAACTCGGAAGTAGATAATGGTTTCCCATTTTCCATGAACCTGGCCAGGTCGGGAGTACCATACCCATTCTCAAAAAGCTTTTCAAGTGATGATGTTATAAGCTTTCCTGACTCGCTCCAGCCCAAATGCTCTAGCATCATAACTCCTGACAAAAGCATTGAACATGGATTTGCTACATTTTTTCCAACAATATCAGGAGCTGTTCCATGAGTGGCTTCAAATATTGCATGCCCTGTAAGATAGTTTATATTTGCTCCGGGAGAAATTCCAATACCACCTACCATAGCAGCCAATTGATCTGATATATAGTCACCATTAAGGTTCAGAGTTGCAATAACAGAATATTCTTCAGGTTTTAAAAGAGTATTTTGCAGAAATGCATCAGCAATAACATCCTTTATGAAAACCTTTCCTGTGCTTACTGCTTCATTATACATCTCTACAGCTTTATTTAATCCTTTCTCAAGCTTAATCTGATTAAATCTGTGCTCTGTAAATGTCTGGTCAGGAAACTCACGTTCAGCCAGATCATATCCCCACTTCTTAAATCCTCCTTCTGTAAATTTCATAATATTCCCCTTATGAACCAGCGTTACAGAGGGCAGCCTGTTTTTAATTGCATATTCTATAGATGCGCGAACAAGACGCTCTGTACCCTCACGTGACACAGGCTTTACCCCAAATGATGAACTTTCAGGGAATCGAATCTTATTGACACCCATTTCATTTTTGAGAAAACTCAGGAACTTTTTTGCTTCTGCTGTACCTGCCGCCCACTCAATACCTGCATATATATCTTCTGTATTTTCCCTGAATATTGTTACACTAACCTTTTCAGGATGCAGCAATGGAGTCACCACTCCTTTAAACCATCGAACAGGTCGCAAACAAACATATAGGTCCAGTTCCTGTCTTAAAGCTACATTTAAAGATCTGATACCTTCACCAACAGGAGTAGTTAGCGGACCTTTTATTCCAATCTTGTTTACACGAAAAGCCTCAATAGTTTCATCCGGAAGCCAGGTACCTATTTCATTAAATGCTTTCTCACCTGCAAGAACTTCGATCCATTCTATTTTCCTTTTGTTGCCATAAGACTTTTCAACAGCAGCATCAATTATCTTTTTTACGAAAGGAGTAATCTCTTTACCTATACCATCACCTTCAATATAAGGTATAACCGGATTATCTGCTGCAATAAGTTCATCCACCTCTTTTGATAACTTCATTTAGATTTTATTTCTGATTAGACAACTACTTCATAGCATTTAATGCACTTCCTGCTTTGAACCACTCAACCTGTTGCTCATTGTAAGTGTGTGAAACCTCGAAAGTATCAATTGTTCCATCTGCATGAAGAAGCTGTACAGTCAGGTTTCTGTCAGGAGCAAAATCTTTAAGTCCTAAGATGGATATCTTATCTCTTTCCTGTACTTTATTGTAATCATCATTATTTACAAATGTTAGTGCAAGCATTCCTTGTTTTTTAAGGTTAGTCTCATGTATTCTGGCAAATGATTTTACAAGAATTACCTTAACATTAAGATGTCTTGGCTCCATTGCCGCATGTTCCCTGCTTGATCCTTCGCCATAGTTTTCTTCAGCTACAACAATTGATCCAACTCCACGCGATTTAAATTTACGTGCCAGGGCAGGAACATTTATATATTCGTTGGTTTCTGGGTCCAATACCGCATTAGTCTTATCATTAAAAGCATTAACAGCACCTATAAGCATATTGTCAGAAATATTATCCAGATGACCTCTGAAACGGAGCCATGGACCTGCCATTGATATATGGTCAGTAGTACATTTACCTTTAACTTTTATAAGCAGAGGTAGATTAGTTAAATCCTCTCCATCCCATGCAGGAAACGGTTCAAGCTTCTGAAGACGATTAGAATTTGGGTCGATAGAAATCTGAACTTCACTACCGTTTAAAGCAGGTTCAATGTACCCCGCATCCTTAACTTCATACCCATTTGGTGGCATCTCAAATCCTGTAGGCTCTTTTAGTTTTACCTCCTTACCATACTCATTAATCAGAGTATCAGTCAAAGGGTTAAAACATAAATCACCAGCAATTGTAAGTGCAGCTACAAGTTCAGGTGAAGTAACAAATGCATGCGTATTTGGATTTCCATCATTCCTTTTTGCAAAGTTTCTGTTAAATGAAGTTACTATAGAGTTCTTTCTATCATTAGCATCTTCACGCTTCCATTGTCCGATACATGGACCGCAAGCATTTGCGATAATTGTTGCACCTGCATCTTCGAACACCTGTAAAATACCATCACGTTCAGCAGTATATCGTATCTGTTCAGAACCTGGATTAATTAAGAACTGCGCTTTAACCGGCACATGATCTTCACCTGCCTGCTTAACAATTGAAACAGCCCTGGTAAGGTCCTCATACGATGAGTTTGTACATGATCCAATCAAACCCACTTCCATTTTACGTGGCCAATTGTTCTTTCTGACAGCCTCTCCAAATTCAGATATAGTATATGCCGCATCAGGAGTAAATGGTCCGTTTATATGTGGTTCAAGTTCTGAAAGATTAATCTCAATAAGCTGATCATAATACATTTCTGGATTATCAACTACTTCCTGGTCTGGCTGCAGATGCTCCATAATTTTACGTGCTTCATCAGCAACTTCTTTACGTGAAGTTTGCTCTAAGTAGTCGGCCGACTTATCATCAAAAGGAAATATTGAGGTAGTAGCACCTACTTCAGCTCCCATATTACAGATTGTTCCTTTTCCTGTTGCAGAAAGTGTTTTTGCACCCTCTCCGAAGTATTCTATCACTGCATTTGTTCCACCTTTGACAGTCAAAATACCAGCCACTTTCAGTATTACATCTTTTGGGGCACTCCATCCTGAAAGTTTGCCTGTAAGCTTAACACCAATTATCTTAGGCATTTTCAGTTCCCATGGTAACCCTGCCATTACATCAACAGCATCCGCACCTCCTACACCAATAGCAATCATTCCCAGTCCTCCTGCATTTGGGGTATGTGAATCAGTTCCAATCATCATACCACCCGGAAATGCGTAGTTTTCCAGAACTACCTGATGAATTATACCGGCTCCCGGTTTCCAAAAACCAATTCCGTACTTATTAGATACATCACGAAGGAATTCATACACTTCTCTATTGGTAATATTTGCTGTTTCAAGGTCTGCTTCAGCATTCTTATAGGCCTGTATCAAGTGGTCACAGTGAACTGTGGAAGGAACAGCAACTTTAGTGCGACCAGAATTCATTAACTGTAGTAGTGCCATTTGTGCTGTAGCATCCTGCATTGCTACCCTATCTGGTGCAAAATTCACATAATCACCTGCGCGTTTATAGTTTTTAATTGGAACACCATCAGAAAGATGAGTCAATAAAACTTTCTCTGTTAGAGTTAAAGGTCTCTGCAAAGCTTCTCTTACCTGTTTTATCTTTTCAGGCAGTTGCTCGTATACTTTACGAATAATGTCAATATCAAAAATCATACGGATTAGAGTATTAAAATATTTTAAATAATAAGTTTATCGAGATAATGTTTGACTTTTTAACAAAATAGTATGGGAAAAGTTCGTATGAAAAGAGGGTTATATCATTTAAAAGTACCGCATTGACAGTGTCTATCAAAATGAATCACGGCATTGATTTTTAATAAACCTACATTAACAACCCTAGCACTCATTATGTTCAATAATATTTTTAATAATCACGAAAATAATCTGTAACTTTGCTGTTCAATAAGAAACAGGGTTAAGTAAGGATCTATTTTACTTTACTTCATGATAGAGCACGAAGGAATTATCGAAAAAATCAGCGGAGATCAAATAACCGTTCGAATTATACAAAAGTCGGCATGCAGTGCGTGCCATGCCAAAGGTGCATGTATGGCAGCCGATTCTAAAGAAAAAATCGTTAGCATTTCAGATTCTTCAGGTCGGTTCAACGAAAAAGAACTGGTGATTATTGAAGGAAAGAAATCAATCGGTTACAATGCAATACTATGGGCATTTGTAATACCGCTCATTATTTTAATCTCAATTCTGGTAATTTCATTAAACAATTTAAAGCTTAGTGAAATTGAAGCAGCATTAGGCTCAATAGCTGCACTTATCCCCTATTACTTTATCCTGTATCTGTTAAGGAACAAAATGGCGAATTCGTTTAAATTCAGTATTAAAAAAACAAATTAATAATATGAGTGTATTACTAACTGCCGTTGCAACACTTGGAGCCATAGGCGCAGGAAGCGCTGCGATACTCTACATGGTGGGGCAAAAATTTAAAGTAGAAGAGGATCCTCGCATACAGGAGGTACAGGACTCTTTACCTGCAGCCAACTGTGGTGGTTGTGGTTTTCCCGGATGTGCATCATTTGCTGCTGCATGCGTGAAAGCTGAAACTATGGACAATCTTTATTGTCCTGTTGGAGGTCAAAATACAATGGATCGGGTTGCTGAGATACTAGGTAGAAAAGCACCTGTTGCTGTAAAAAAAATAGCTGTCGTAAGATGTAGCGGAACCTGTGAAAGTCGTCCTCGTACAAATATTTATGATGGCGTTTCTAACTGTACAATTGCAGCTGCTCTTTATGGGGGAGATACAGGTTGTTCTTTCGGGTGTCTGGGAATGGGAGACTGTGTTGAGTCATGTACATTTGATGCAATTCACATAAATCCCGAAACCATGCTTCCGGAAGTAGTAGAAGATAAATGTACTGCCTGCGGAGCATGTGTAAAAGCCTGTCCTAAAGATATCATTGAGTTAAGGAAACAAGGACCTAAATCACGCCGTATATATGTAAGCTGTGTGAATGAAGAGAAAGGAGGCGTTGCCAGAAAATCCTGTGAGGTAGCCTGTATAGGCTGTACAAAATGCCAGCAGGTATGTCCTTTTGAGGCAATTACAATTGAAAACAACCTTGCTTATATTATAGATGACAAATGCCGTCTATGCCGCAAATGTGTACCTGTTTGTCCTACAAATTCTATTCTGGAACTCAACTTTCCTCCAAAAAAAGAGAAACCTGGAACACAATTAGAAGAAGCGGTAGCAATCAAATCTTAATCTTTATCTGTAAGAAATAAACTATATGTTAAAAACATTCAGAATTGGCGGTATTCACCCTAAAGAGAATAAGATATCGGCAGGAAAATCAATACAAGAAATTGAAATTCCTGAACAGGTGATTATACCATTGTCTCAACACATAGGAGCTCCTTGCCAGCCTATTGTAAAAAAAGGAGATAAAGTCAAAGTAGGAACTCAAATAGGTAAATCGGTAGGATATGTATCAGCAAATATCCACTCACCAGTTTCCGGGACTGTATTAAAAATAGATAAAGCTCTCGACTCAAGCGGATATAGAAGAGATGCAATCTATATTAAAACGGAGGGTGATGAATGGGAAGACTCAATTGATACAAGTAGTAATTTAATAAGAGAATTAAGTTTTTCTTCGGAAGAAATACTTGATAAAATATCAAAAGCCGGAATAGTTGGAATGGGTGGTGCAACTTTCCCAACACATGTAAAACTCACACCTCCACCGGGAACAAAACCTGAAATATTAATTGTAAACGGGGTTGAATGTGAGCCTTACCTCACTTCGGATCATGCATTAATGCTTGAAAAAACTGAAGAGATTTTAGTTGGCACAACAATCGTAATGAAGGCATTAAAAGTTAGCAAAGCAATTATTGGAATTGAGAATAACAAAAAAGATGCTATTTCACGATTCAGACAACTGGTCAAATCATATCCCAATATTTCTGTAGAAGCACTTAAAGTACAATATCCCCAGGGTGGTGAAAAACAGCTTATTGATGCTTTAATTGGCAGACAAGTTCCTAGTGGAGCTTTACCAATATCTGTTGGAGCTGTTGTGCAAAATGTTGGAAGTATTTACGCAATATATGAGGCAGTACAAAAAAACAAACCACTTGTAGAACGAGTTGTTACCGTAACAGGTAATGATGTAAAGCAACCGATGAACATATTGTCCAGAATAGGAGTACCACTAAGTAATCTTATTGATAAAGCGGGCGGATTGCCTGAATCAACTGGAAAAATAGTCAGTGGCGGACCAATGATGGGCAAAGCGATTGCAAGTGTAGATATTCCTGTAACTAAAGGTACTTCAGGAATTTTAATAATCCCTACCCTTGAAGCTAAGCGTGAGGCTATGAGAGACTGCATACGCTGTACAAAATGTATTAGTGTATGCCCTATGGGACTCAATCCTACATTACTTATGAATCTTACTGAGTATGAGGTATGGGATCGTGCGGAATCAAATTATATCACTGATTGTATAGAGTGTGGATCATGCAGTTACACTTGTCCTTCACATCGCCCTCTGCTTGATTACATTAAATTGGGTAAAGGCAAAGTAAATACAATTATCAGAGCAAGAAAAAATTAAAGCATATTAATAGTAGGATATGGAAAACAAATTAATTGTCTCGCCATCACCACATGTGCATAGCGGCGACAGTATTGAAAAAAACATGTATCATGTTCTCATTGCGTTGATTCCAGCGTTTTTGATAGCATTATACGTTTTCAGATTAGATGCACTTCTAATCACACTCTTTTCAGTTATATTTTGTGTTGGATTTGAATATCTCATCATGAAATACATTATGAAGAGAAAGCCAACCGTTTTAGATGGCTCAGCTATAATAACAGGCGTATTACTTGCATTTAATGTACCTTCAAACTTGCCTATATGGATTTTGGCAATCGGATGTTTATTCGCCATTGGGGTAGTTAAACTGTCGTTTGGAGGATTAGGTAACAACATTTTTAATCCCGCTATAGCAGGACGTATATTTCTATTGATCTCATTCCCTGCTCAGATGACAACCTGGCCATCAGCAATGGTTAGATCAACAACAGATGCAGTAAGTTCTGCTACAGTTCTAAGCAATATAAAGTATCAACCTGAATTGTTGCCAGCATTACAGGATATGTTTCTTGGTTTTGAAGCTGGTTCTCTTGGAGAGATGAGTGTTGTTGCCATATTAATTGGTCTGATCTATCTTCTCTGGAAAAGGGTTATTACATGGCATATCCCAATTTCGATACTGGCTACTGTGGCATTGTTCACCGGTATTATATATATTTTTAATCCTATTGCCTTATACAATCCTTTAATACATCTCTTTTCTGGTGGTCTTATGCTGGGTGCTGTTTTTATGGCAACCGACTATGTGACATCACCTATGACCAAAAAGGGTATGATTATCTTTGGTTGCGGTATCGGAGTAATAACAGTTGCTATTCGTCTATGGGGAGCATATCCCGAAGGTGTATCATTTGCAATTCTCCTTATGAATGCGTTTACACCATTAATTAATAATTATACATCACCTAAAAGATTCGGGGAGGTAGTAAAAAATGGCTAAATTAAAATCGACTTTTAAGAATATGTTTCTTTCGCTTTTTTTGATCTGTCTTACAGTAGCTATTCTACTTGCACAGGTTAATAAGCTGACAGCTGAACCTATAGCAGCAGCAAAGGCGATGAAATTACAGAACGCAATTGGAGTAGTGGTTCCGGAATTTGACAACAACCCGGTTGAAGAAGCTTATTTAATGGCTGATGGAAGCGGTGATTCACTTCTTGTTTACCCTGCAAAAAAAGGTGATGAAATAGTTGGATACGCTATAAATAGTAATGCATCAGGCTTTGGCGGTGAAATTCAAATTATTGTAGGCTTTGATAATAAAGATAAGATTTTAAACTACGCTATACTGCAACATGCCGAAACACCAGGATTAGGATCAAAAATGGATGTATGGTTTAAAGATTCTGCGAAACCGTCTCAATCAATTATTAACAGAAACCTTTCGGAAGGGTTATTATCTGTTTCAAAAGATGGAGGCGAAATTGATGCTATTACAGCTTCAACTATAACCTCCAGAGCATTTTTAGAAGCAGTAAACAGAGCATATACTGCATATACAAATAGTAATGTAGATACTACTACCGGTGCTACAGATAGTACATGGGATAATGAAAATAATTCTACTGAAGAAGTCGAACTAACAGAGGAGGAAATAAGCAATGAATAAAAACTTTAATGTGCTGCTTAACGGAATAATAAAAGAGAACCCGATAACCGTTCTGCTGCTCGGTATGTGTCCAACTTTGGCAACAACAAGCTCTGCAATAAACGGTATGAGTATGGGTTTGGCTACAATGTTTGTATTAATATGCTCAAATGCAGTTATTTCGATGCTGAAGAATATGATTCCAGATATGGTCAGAATCCCGGCATTTATAGTTGTTATTGCGACATTTGTTACTGTTATCGAGATGATTATGAATGCTTATGTACCAGCATTGGCAGAAAGTCTCGGAATATTTTTACCACTTATAGTAGTAAACTGTATTGTATTAGGAAGGGCTGAATCTTTTGCTGCAAAAAACAGTGTAGTTTCATCAATCTTCGATGGAGCCGGTATGGGTTTGGGATTTACACTTTCACTAACAATATTGGGATCAGTCAGAGAACTTTTAGGTGCCGGTACAATTTTTTCTTTTAATATATATCCTGAACATTTCGGATCACTATTATTTATTCTCGCACCTGGTGCATTTATTGTTCTGGGTTATATGATATCTATTTTCAATAGTATCCAGAGGAAAAGACAAACAAACTAATAATCAATTATTATGGAACTTATAGGAATTATAATAGTAGCAATTTTTGTAAATAACGTAGTATTTGCACAGTTTTTGGGTATATGCCCATTTCTTGGTGTGTCTAAGAAAGTGGATACAGCAATAGGTATGGGAGTGGCTGTAATGTTCGTTTTAACAATTTCAACAATTGTTACTTATCTTATTCAAAAAGGAATTTTGGAGCCATTTAATCTGCAATATCTGCAAACAATATCATTTATACTTATAATTGCATCATTAGTACAAATGGTTGAAATTGTACTAAAAAAAACATCTCCTGCTCTGTATGAAGCATTGGGGGTATTTCTTCCGCTGATTACTACTAACTGTGTGATTCTGGGTGTTGCTATACTTGTAATACAAAAAGATTTCAACCTGCTTGAATCTGTGATATATGCTGTAGCCACAGCTATTGGTTATGCAATTGCTATTATAATATTCTCAAGTATTCGTGAACAGCTAGCATTAACAAAAGTACCAAAAGCAATGAAAGATATCCCAATTGCTTTAATTACTGCTGGTATAATTGCAATGGCTTTTATGGGATTTTCTGGTATCGATCAGGTATTTTAAACTTTATAAGAAGGTAATAAACAAACTAATTTAAAGCTGTCATAGTTTATTTGACAGCTTTTTTTATCAAACAGAATAGAAACATAATATTTAATTGAGATATTGTTAAACCATTATTTTGAATTTTTGTCTTAATGTTAAATTAAAGAAGTTCCACTTATTAAAGATTACGGATATGAAAGCAAAAGCATTAAAACACCAGATCACTCTAGCAATACTAACCTTGCTGTTAACATCATGTTTCTCAACAAGAGAAGTATACTCTCAAGGATATGGTGATTACTACGAGGATGAGTATTATTACGCCGATTATGATCGCGTAGGGGTGAATTTCAATGTGTTCTACAATGAACTCAGACCTCATGGCAGATGGATAAATAACGGTCGCTACGGTCGCGTATGGGTTCCTAACGTGGGCAGAAACTTTCATCCGTATGCCACAAATGGTTACTGGGTAATGACAGATTATGGCAATACCTGGGTATCAGATTACTCTTGGGGATGGGCTCCATTCCACTACGGTCGCTGGTACTATGATGACTTTTATGGATGGGCCTGGGTACCCGGATATGAGTGGGCACCTGCCTGGGTAAGCTGGAGAAGTGGAGGTGGATACTATGGCTGGGCACCAATGGGACCCGGGATCAATATAAACATAAATATAAATATCCCTGGAAGCTACTGGACTTTCCTTCCTCACAAATATATGTATCACCGCAATATGAAAAGATATTATAACAGATACAGTCCGGCAATTTATAACAAAACAACTATAATCAACAATACATATATCTATAACGATAATCGTTATTATAGTGGCCCAACAGTCAGAGAATATGAGCAGACAACAGGCAGAAAAGCAACTGTTATGAGATTAGAGAGTACAGATAATCGCTCAGCAAGAAACACAAGAGTTAGTAACAATACAGTAAGCGTTTATCGTCCTGAGAGTGGTGCCAGCAGGAATACTAACAGGACCTCTACCATTAATTCTACAGATAGAAGCTCTTCTACTAACAGAAACTCAACTATTGACTCTAACAACAGAAGCTCTTCTACAAACAGAAATGCAACTGTAAATCCTGCAAACAGAAGTACTACTACAAACAGAAATGCAACTGCCGAACCGGCTAACAGAAATACAACCACTAACAGAAGCTCAACCGCTGAACCGGCTAATAGAAGCACTTCAACTAACAGGAGTTCAACAGTAAATTCTGTAAGTACTAATAACAGTAATAACAATACAAGAGTAAGCCCATCAAGAACTACATCAAGCAATAGAACTTCAACTGTAGGATCTCAAAGTTCAACCAGCAGTAATAGCAGAAGTACTACTGTAAGATCAAGTTCATCATCAACAAATAACAGGAGCAGCTCTTCAGGATCTGGAAATTCAAATAGCAGAAATACAGAAACTAGTAGCAGAAGCTCTTCAGGACGCAGATAATTTTTTCAGAATGTGCTTTCAATTTAAAGGCCGAACAGTTCATTGTTCGGCCTTTTTTTATTCGATTATTCAAGATTATTTCCTAGTCTATCCATCGTTTAGTTAATTCTCCATACTCATCAATACGACGATCACGGAAGAATGGCCACCAGCGTCTTACATTCTCTGTTCTTTTTTTATCGATCTCAACAATATGGGTAATCTCATTTTCATCTGCTTTGAATATAAACTCTCCCTGAGGACCGCAAATAAAACTATTACCCCAAAACTGAATACCATTTGTCTGACCTGATGGATCGGTCTCATGACCTGTACGATTTACAGAGATAACCGGAACTCCATTAGCAATTGCATGTCCGCGCTGTACTGTGATCCATGCCTCCAGCTGACGTTGCTTCTCTTCATCACTGTCAGATGACTCCCATCCTATTGCAGTAGGATAAATCAGCATTTCAGCACCCGACAATGCCATCATCCGTGCAGCTTCAGGATACCATTGATCCCAACAAACCAGTACACCTAATCGTCCGACAGAAGTGTCAATTGGATTAAAGCCCAAATCACCTGGTGTGAAGTAGAACTTTTCATAATAGGCAGGATCATCCGGAATATGCATTTTACGGTATATTCCTGCAATAGATCCATCCTTTTCCAATACTACAGCAGTATTATGATATAGTCCGGCTGCTCTTTTCTCAAAGAGCGATAAAACAATTACAACACCTAACTCCTTAGCCAACTCACCAAAAGTATCAGTTGAATGACCCGGAATTGTTTCTGCCTGATCAAACACTTCAGTATCTTCAGTCTGGCAGAAATAAAGCCCGTTATGAAGCTCTTGCATCACAATCAGCTCTGCACCGCTATTTGCAAGTTGTCTTATTTTCTCTTTTAATTTATGGATATTGTCTGTTATATCAGCACTGTTTGCCTGTTGAATTATTCCAACCTTCATAATAAATTATATTAAGATGAAATTTCTAATTATATACCTTAATAGTCAACATTAAAACTACACTCATTGTTTTCACGTAGCTCACAGATTAAAAACTATAGTATATATGTTTATAAAAAACCCTCCGGAAACTGCATTGTCAAGCAATGAAGAGACCCATGCTGCTTTATAAACGGACGGCTATCAATACCAACAATATCACGATCCGGGAACACTTGTTGCAATAACTCTATAGCAACCTGATCTTTGGATGAACCGTATATAGGGACCAAAACAGCTTCATTTAAAATTATAAAGTTGGCATATGTGGCAGGTAAACGTCCACTGTCTCCATATAAAGCATCAGCCATAGGCATTGCAACAAGATTATACTTTTCACCTGTAAGAGTAACAAATGATTTGAGTTCATCCTCCATTGCTTTAAGTTCAGTATAATGCTCATCTGTAACATCTTCACATTTTACATAGGCAATAGTATTCTCATTACAAAAACGCGCAAGAGTATCAACATGACTATCTGTATCGTCACCCGCAAGATATCCATGATTTAGCCACAAGATTCTTTCAGCACCGAGAGTTTTTTTAAGATAATCCTCAATCTGATCCTTAGACATAGGCTGATTGCGATTTGGAGCTAAAAGGCATTGTGAAGTTGTTAATATTGTACCTTTACCGTCAGATTCAATCGATCCACCCTCCAGTATAAAGTTTAGGTTATTCTGATAACTTACTGACTCATTAAACAATGAATTCTCAAATAATCTGCTCGTAATCTGATTATCAAAGTTTGATGCAAACTTTAGCCCCCAGCCATTAAATCCAAAATCAAGCAATACTGGTTTACCTTCAACAAATACTGAAATTGCACCATGATCACGTGCCCATGTATCATTGCTATCAACCTCAGTATAGATTAAATTAGCCAGTTCATCTTCTGTAAAATGATCTTTTATATTATATCCACGAGGAATAACAATCAGAAGCTTTTCTCTCTTTAGAATTTCTTTTGATAACGTGATATAGCTTAAAGTCACCTCTTCAAGGACATCAGCCCAGTCGGTACCTGAGTGAGGCCATGTGATCTGTATACAACTTTGAGGTGACCACTCAGCCGGATAATAAATCTGAAGCATGCTATTACCCCTCCATATTACCACGAACGATACCGCGGCTGGACAAACGAATAAAGTCCAAAATCATCTTTCGTTCTTCACTTTCTGGAATTTCACTGTCAATTTTGCCAGTTGCCTGGGATACATTTAAGCCTGACTGATAAATAAATCTGTACATCTCCTGTATAGAATTGATTTTTTCGCTGGTATAACCTCTACGTCGAAGACCTACAACATTTAATCCAACATATACAATCGGCTCTCTTCCAACCATGACAAATGGCGGAATATCTTTAGATATTTTTGATCCCCCCTGAATCATAGTATGTGCTCCGATTCGAGAGAACTGATGAACAAGAGTGCCTCCGCTAAGAATTGCATAATCATCAATTTCTACTTCACCGGCCAGTTGGGTAGAGTTGCCAATAATAATATTATTCTGTAGGACACAATCGTGTGCCACATGACTATATGCCATTAGAAGACAATCTTTTCCCACCTTGGTAAAACCTTTGGATGCTGTACCTCTGTTAACAGTTGCACACTCCCTTACAGTAGTGTTATCTCCAATTTCAGCAGTTGTATCTTCACCCTGGAACTTTAAATCTTGTGGTATACCTGCAATAGTAGCATGTGGGAATATTGTACAGTTTTTACCTATTCTTGAACCATATAGCACTGTTGCATGAGACATTATTCGTGTTCCATCACCTATCTCAGTGTTTTGATCTACAAATGCAAATGCTTCTACGACAACATTGTCTCCTAGTTTGGCTTCCGGATGTACAAATGCCAAATTCGAAATACTATTCATAAATATGGAAATTTTTTATTACTTATTTTTCACTATCTGAGCTGTAAAATCAGCCTCCGATATAACTTTATCTCCAATGAAAGCAAGACCTCGCATGGTTGCGATTCCTCTTCTTACCTCACTTGACAGCTCTACACGGAAAATTAAAGTATCTCCGGGAACTACCTTATGTCTGAATTTGACATTGTCTATTTTTAGAAAGTATGTAGAGTATCTTTCCGGTTCGTCTAACTTAGAAAGAACAAGCAATCCACCTGTTTGAGCCATTGCCTCAACCTGCAGCACTCCCGGCATAACCGGTTCCTGTGGAAAATGACCTGTAAAAAATGGCTCATTACTTGTGATATTCTTAACACCTACAATAAATTTATCTGTAACCTGTATGATTTTATCAACCATCAGGAATGGATATCTGTGCGGAAGCAACTCCCTGATTTTGATATTATCCATAACCGGCTCGGCATTGGGATCATAGATAGGAGGCTGAACCTCATTAAGTTTTATATCTTTTCTGATAAGCCTGGCCAGCTGATTATTTATTTTATGTCCAGGGCGATATGCAATCAGACGTCCCATAATAGGTTTACCAATCAATGCCATATCTCCTATGATATCCAGCAGCTTATGACGTGCTGGTTCATTCGGGAATACTAACTCTCTGGTATTAAGATAGCCAAGCTCCTTAGCATCCTGACGAGGCACATTAAGTTCATCTGCAATTACATCAAGTTCGTTTTGAGGGAGCTCTCGTTCGTAAATTACAATAGCGTTATCAAGGTTGCCTCCTTTAATAAGACCAGCTTCACGTAATTTTTGTATTTCCCTTACAAAAACAAATGTGCGTGAAGGTGCAATATCTGTTTCAAAGTCGGTCACATTATCCATTGTTGCCGACTGATTAGGGATATATTGTGAGTCGAACTCAATGAATGAGTTGATACAGAAAGAATCATCCGGTAAAAGTGTCAGCTTTGAACCTGTTTCAGGGTCAGACACTTCAATCTTTTTTCTGACGATATAGTAATCTTTATCCTTTTCCTGTTCAACTATGCCAGCTTTTTTAATTGCTTTAACATATTCAATTGAGCTGCCATCAAGGATCGGAAATTCAGATGCATTTACCTCGATGAGGCAATTATCAATTCCTAAGGCATATAATGCAGCCATACCATGCTCAATAGTACTGACAGTAACATTGTTCTTACCTATGACAGTACCTCTCTGGGTATTTATAACATTTTCTGCTAATGCCTCTATTATTGGTTGATCTTCAAGATCAATTCTCTTTATCTTAACACCATGGTCTTCCGGTGCAGGGTTGAAAGTGACTACAATATCTAAACCTGTATGTAATCCTATACCCTTCAGGGTGAAGCTGTTTTGTAATGTTTGTTGTCTCACAATCTTTAAAATATTTTTTTCACAATACGGCAATATCTGTGCAAATATACAACCAAATGCACAAATTACCGCTACAATATTTGAAATGTTTATAAATCAGACTTAAAACGATTGTTTAGTCGATCTGTTGTAACCTGTTTTTCAGTTCTGCCACCTCTTTTTCAAGCGCATTGAGCTGCTTGTACATATCCGGAAGTTTGGGAATGATGATACTGGATTTAAAAAAGTTCTTAACAGGAAAAGCCGGAGATCCCATTATTTCAGAACCCTCTTTGGTGTTGCTTATAATACCTGACTGAGCACCTATCTGACTATTTTTACCAATGGTAATATGTCCACCTATACCAACCTGTCCGCCTAAAACAGAATTCTCTCCAATTTTTGCTGATCCTGCAATTCCGACCTGAGCTGCCATTGCAGTATTTTCTCCGATCTCGCAGTTATGAGCAATTTGAATCAGGTTATCAAGCTTGACACCACGATGTATTACTGTAGAACCCATAACCGCTCTGTCTATTGTTGTATTTGCACCAATCTCAACATCATCCTCTATCAGCACATTACCCATCTGTGGAATTTTATGATAAACATATTCCTCTTTGCTATATCCAAATCCGTCTGCTCCAATAACTGCTCCTGAGTGAATAATACAGTTATCCCCGATAACACAATCGTGATAAATTCTTACTCCTGGATACAGAATGCAGTTTTTTCCTATCTTCACACCATCTCCTATATAAACCTGAGGATAAACTTTGCAATTATCTCCTACTACTACCTTTTCTCCTATATATGCAAATGCACCTATATAAACTTCCTCGCCAATTTCAGCTGTTTCTGAAACAAAACTCATGCTTTCAGTTCCACTCTTTTGAGGTGTGCTTTTATTAACCAACTCCATTAGAGAAGCCAGGGCTGTATATGCATTCTTAACTTTGATAAGAGTTGCCTGAATTGGCTTTTCGGACACAAAATCTTCATTTACCAATACAATATCAGCCTTTGTTGTATAGATATATGAAGTATACTTTGGATTAGCAAGAAACGAAATTGTACCTGGCTTGCCCTCTTCTATCTTTGAAAAATTTGAAACGGAAACATCCTGATTACCTATTACTTCTCCTTTGAGATAATCGGCTATTTGTTTTGCTGTATAAGCCATTTGAAGATATATTTTAATGAGACTGCCCGGAATAGGGATAAGAATAATAAAGAACGAGCATTCTCCTAATTTATAATTATAAAATGCAAATTAACAACTTATTTTTCAACAAACCTTCAAATTGATTCATAATATATTTAAACAGAAAATTTCAAATTTCATCTGTAATATTAAAGCTAAACATTATATTTTTAGTAAAACGAATAGATTTAACACTTACTTTAGTCTTACTTGCTTCTTATTTCGCTCTTATAAACTCCTTTTGTGCAAGGGTTACAAGAGAGACATATAGAATATCTATACATCTATATAAATACAAATTTCATTTCAAATATTATAGATAGAGTTGAGATTAGAATTAAGCATGTCAACACCTAAAAACCGGAAATTTATAGTGGATAACTTGATTTGTGAAATTAAAAACAAATTGGTAATTTTGCACACACTTTTTCGGGATGTAGCTCAGTCCGGTTTAGAGTACGCGTCTGGGGGGCGTGGGGTCGGAAGTTCGAATCTTCTCATCCCGACAAGTAAAATTAAAGCAGTTACCTAAAAAGGTAACTGTTTTTTTTGTGTCACGTAAGTAAAAATAAAAGACTACCGGTTAAGTATTTTCTTGCACCGATAGTCTTTTTATTAATGAATTAAATCAAGTAAGCCTATAACTTAGAAAAATCAGCATTTATCATACTTCCTGTTTCCTTAAGTGCCTTATGAAATGCAAAGCAGGCATAGAGATCCTGTGGTATATGTCCCTTTACTCCACGATTTAGATAATCATGCAGAAGTGGACGATAATCAGGATGTGCGCATTTTTCAATTATTTCTTCTGCTCTATTTCTTGGTCCTTTTCCTCTTAGGTCGGCAACTCCGTATTCAGATACAATAATCTTTACAGAGTGTTCGTTGTGATCTTCATGAGTGACCTTTGGAACTATGCAGCTGATTGTTCCGTTCTTCGCTGTTGATGGAGTAAGGAAGATTGAAAGATATGAATTACGGGTAAAATCGCCCGATCCTCCAATACCATTCATCATCTTTGTACCATTAACATGCGTTGAATTTACATTTCCAAAAATATCAACCTCGATAGCTGTATTTAGTGCAATTATTCCTAATCTGCGTGCCAGTCCCGGGTTATTTGAAATCTCTGATGGTCTGAGGACAAGTTTATTTTTGAAGAATGAAAGATCTTCATAAAACTTATGTAATACCTCATTACTTACAGTTAGTGAGCAACCACTTGCAAATGAAATATTCCCCTGCTGCATCATATCAATAACAGCATCCTGAATCACCTCAGTATAGACTTCGAAGCGAGGTATGGCAGGATTACTTCCCATTGAAGCCAGAACAGCGTTAGCAATATTTCCAACACCCGACTGAATTGGCAGGAAATGTGCTGGAATTCGTCCAGCTTTTAATTCTGATACAAAAAATTCTGCTACATTATTACCGATTCGTGCTGTAACATCATCAACCGGTGCAAATCCGCCACCTTCACCATCCTTATTGGTTTCAACTACATAAATTTTAGCTGGATCAACTTTCACATATTCCAGACCTACCCTATTTTGTACTTCATAAATAGGGATTTCGCGACGTTTTGGAGGATCTTGCAATTCATACATATCATGAATTCCGCGAAGCTTTGTAGGTACACTTTTGTTAAGCTCAACGATTACAATATCTGCCAGTCGACAAATGGTTGGTGTGATACCAACTCCGGTTGTGGGAACAATTTCGCCACTTTCTGTTACATCGCATGCTTCTACAACTGCTACATTTATTTTACCCAGAAACCCATAACGAATTTCCTGAGCCAGTTGAGAAAGATGAAGGTCGAAAAAATCGAATTCTCCATTGTTTAGTGCTACCCTCATATCCTTGTTAGTCTGATACGGAGTGCGAAATTTAATTGCTTTGGCACGTGTTAATGAGCCATCGATAGAATCACCCGTTGAAGCACCTGTAAATACACCAATTTTGAAAGAATTGCCTTTTGCGTGCTCTTCTTCAGCTAGCTTGGCTATTGCAACAGGTACAACTTTTGGGCAACCTGCATGAGTAAAACCGCTGAATCCGACATTATCATTATGTTTAACTAGTGATGCCGCCTCTTCAGCGCTAATAAATTTTAAAGCCATAAGAATATATTTGTTTACTATTAAATTGTTTCTATGATTTACAAATATTTTTGAGGATCTCTGTTTAATATTTCTTTTTTAGTATCTCACTGTAAATAAATCCCTTTTTTAACTCCTCTGTTCGGTTAACTCCAATTAGATCCTCAACAATTGGATGAGTGCCATATTTAGTCTCACCTGTTGACTCCTGTATAACTTCCATTTCAGAATCGGAATCATATAAACCTGGAATATCCGCAACCTGTTCATATAACGAATCCGCTTCATTTCTAAAAATTGAACTTCCTAAAGAAGACTCTTTCTTAAAATCAGTGGCTAGATCCATAGAGGATTGGAACACATTTTTACTGCCACTCTGTTTCACTCTTCTCTCTTTTTGCAATTCAAACCTCTTGACCTGATCTTCTGTTAAGAAAGGTGGTGGTGATTGTGTTATTTCTCTATCCTCAGGTTGGAAGTCTGTTTTTGGATTTGGTTTCTGTTGCTGATTTTGCTGTTCCTTTTTCTTCCTGGAATCATTAAAAAATCCCAATATCATAAAAAGTAACAGAAGGATTATATAAATAAGGTCGCCTATTTCCATAATTTGATTAATTTTGCAACAAGACAAAAATAGTCTTTTTTTGTGTAATTCACGAGGTTTGGATATAAAAAAACCGAGAGTAACTTCACAGTCACTCTCGAAACTTTAACCAAAACCTTAACTATGAAAAAATTTTTATTTTTTCCTTACTGCAAAAATAAGACAACTAAGATAATAATACAACTTAAAATGCGATTAATCTTTCAGATTTAACTTTTCTTATACGGCTAAATAATAATTTATTAGCAAATAGCATTAATATCACAGCTTATTAAAAAAAAGGACAACAATGAACCCCGAAATACAAGACAAAAAACTTTACATAGAAACTTACGGTTGCCAGATGAATGTTGCTGACACCGAAGTGGTGGCTTCTATTATGGAGATGGATGGATATAGCTTAACTGAAAATGACAGTGAAGCAGATGCAATATTTGTAAATACCTGCTCTATAAGAGAAAATGCAGAACAAAAAGTGATACAGAGACTTGAATACTTCAACTCTCTAAGAAGAAAAAGAAAAGACAGCCTGATTATTGGAGTATTGGGTTGTATGGCTGAAAGGGCTAAATCTGACCTGATAGATAACCATAACGTGGATGTTGTTGTGGGACCCGATGCCTACCTTGATTTACCCAATCTTGTAGGTGCTGCTGAACAGGGAGAGAAAGCTATGAATGTTGAGCTCTCCAAAACAGAGACTTATAAAGATGTTATGCCGCTTAAACTCAATGGCAGCAACATATCAGGCTATATCTCAATTATGCGCGGATGTGATAAATTCTGTACATATTGCATTGTTCCATTTACCAGAGGACGTGAGCGAAGCAGAGAACCTGAAAGCATACTTAATGAGTTAAAGAATATGCAGATGAAAGGATTCAGGGAAGTTATACTGTTAGGTCAGAATGTGAACTCATATCGTTATAAAGATGGTGATACCAAAGTTGATTTTCACGATCTTTTGGCTATGGTTGCAGAAGCAGCACCTGAAATGCGCATTAGGTTTACAACTTCTCACCCCTGGGATATGAATGACGAGACATTGGAGACAATTGCAAAATACAAGAACCTGGCGAACTATATACATTTACCTGTTCAGTCTGGAAGTTCAAGAATGATGAAACTGATGAACAGAAGATACAACAGAGAGTGGTATATGAAAAGAATAGCTGCGATTAAGAGAATTATACCCGACTGTGGTATATCTACAGATATCATGTGCGGCTTTCACTCAGAAACAGAAGAGGATCATCAAGAGACACTTTCACTTATGAAGGAGGTAGGATTTGATTCTGCCTTTATGTTTAAATATTCTCAACGTCCAGGCACCTACGCAGCTAAAAAACTTGAAGATAATGTACCGGAGGATGTAAAGACACGCCGACTTCAAGAAATTATAGATCTTCAGCTTGAGCTTTCAAGAGCAAGTAATGAAAGAGATATGAATAAGGAGTTTGAAGTTCTTATTGAGGGCTTCTCCAAACGTTCACGAGAACAGCTATTCGGCCGCAATGAACAGAATAAAGTTGTAATATTTGATAAAAAGAATCATAGAATAGGACAATTTGTGAAAGTTAAAATAACAGGCTTTACATCAGCAACTTTATTTGGAGAAACAGTAGATTCTATATAATTTAGCAAAATAGAATATAAACAATTTTGTTAATAAAGCGTTTTACTTTAACAGAACCAAATAACAGTTGTACAGCGAGGTACTCCGAAAATTCAAGTTCTATCAATGAGATCTATTTAAAAATAACAAACTATTAAACGCAGAAATTATGAAATCAGAAGCAAAATTATTATTAGGTTTAGGTATTGGAATTGCACTAGGCGCTGCAGTTGGTTATATAATGGGAACAGATAAAAGAGAAGAGTGGCTTGAGCAAGCAAATGAGTTCGCTGACAAAATCAGAGCAAATGTCAAATCGGCTGTTTACAAAGGAAAAAGTGAAGTTCAGGATTTAAAAGAGGACATTGACGATATTGCTGATATTGCAAAAAAAGAACTTGCTAAACAATAATATTATCCTCTAAAAAGTACTGAAATGGAAGAGAAAAAAGTAAGTACGCTGTTCGAGGAAATGAGAGATGATGTTGGAAAATTTATCAAAAGCACACTCGAACTCGGAAAACTGGAAGCATTTGAAAAGCTTAGCTTAGGTTCATCTGCATTTTTATACGGCTTGATTCTTGCCGGTGCCGGTACAATAGCTTTGTTATTTGTACTGGTAAGTGCAGGTATATACCTGGGAGAATTACTAGGCAGCCTTTGGATGGGATTTGGCATTGTGGCTGCATTTACTTTATTGGTTGTATTTATACTATTGTTAGTAAGAAAACCAATTCAGAGGAGTTTCACCAATAGTATCGTGCGTTTCTTATTGAAACAGGATGATAAAGATGATAAAAATCAGTAACAAATGAGTAAGTATAGGTTAGACCCATTAGAAGAACTTCGACTTGAAAAGAGACACTTCAGAGAAGAGCGTAAAATTGCAAGTCAGCGCTTATCATATCAATTACAGTATTTGAATGATAACTGGGGTTCGATGCTTACAAAAGGTGTTGCCTCTTCCATAAAGTCTAAGTTTTCGGAAACTATGGATAATATGTCCTCTGTTTCTTCCACTTCAGTTACACCATTTATAACAAAAGCACGTAATCCATGGTTGCATAACACGGTAACACAGATAGTTCTGTCCAATTTACCAGTTATAGGTTCAGCAGCATGGAATCTTGCAAAACCTGCTCTTATTGCCTTTGGTGCCAAAAAAATGACATCTATACTTTTTGGCAGGAGAGGCAGGAGAAAAAAATAATTCTAAATTTCTATTTATAGATTAGATCTGTGAACGGTGGTAACACCGTTCACTTTTGCTATTTTAGCACATAGTTGGTTAACCTCTTCTGCGCTATGCACATGAATATTAAATACACCTTCGAAAATACCATCATTAGATGATACATTTACACTTTGGATATTCAACACTGCATCCTCGGCAAGCTTTGCAAGTATAGAGCTTAATATCCCTACTCTATCTATACCTGTGAATACAATTGAAGCAAGAAATGAATACTGCCTGTAATCACCCCATGCAACATCTACTATTCGGTCTCCAAAACTAGATTTCAGTTTTAATCCAGTCTGACAAGAACGTTTGTGAACCTCAAGCTCCTCTTTTTCGGTTACAAATCCAAAAACATCATCACCCGGCAGTGGATTGCAACATGATGGAACAATAAAATTCTTTTTATAATTTGTCTCTTTAAGGTTATAAACAGCCTTTCTGTCTATTTTGGATATAGGCTGAAGTATTGAAGTTAAATTCAGTTCTTCTCTTTCTTCCGTTAACTCCTCTCCTTCTTTCTTTTTTACTTTCTGTTCACCTGCAGGTTTTTTTATTGCACTCATTGCCTGTTTAACATATCGAACAAAAAGATTGTCTTTCTTCTCAGGCTCATCTTTGATCTTTATAAAAGCTTTTTTATCTGCAGGCAGAATTATATCATTATTACCAATCATATAGTACAAATCCTCTTTATTTTCAGCTTTGTACATATGAAGGATCTTATTGAAGGTTGTATTATCAATTACCTCCTGTTCAAATAGCTCTACTAAAATATTCTTTCCTTTATCAGCTATACGTCGTCGTTGTCGTCTGAGTGAAGCTTCAATTTTAGTTCTTGCCTTGGCTGTAGTAACAAAATTTATCCACTCTGGCTGAGGATTTACTGATTGTGATGTTAGTATCTCTATCTGATCGCCACTTCTTAGCTTTTGACTCAAAGGAACTAGAGTATGATTAACTTTTGCTCCAAGGCAATGATCTCCAATACGTGTATGAATAGAATATGCAAAGTCGAGTGCTGTTGCTCCCTGAGGCAGAGTCTTTATTTCACCTTTAGGTGTAAATACAAATATCTCTGATGAGAACAGGTTCATTTTCACAGTATCCAGAAAATCTATTGCATTAGGGTTTGGATTGGATAATATCTCCTGAATTGTTTTCAGCCATTTATCAAGTTCATTATCTTCCTCAATCCTATCTTCTTTATATTTCCAGTGTGCAGCGAAGCCTTTTTCTGCTATATCATCCATACGCCGGCTTCTTATCTGAATCTCAATCCATTTACCGTCGGGCCCCATAACAGTGAGATGCAATGCCTGATAGCCATTAGCTTTGGGGTGACTAACCCAGTCACGTATACGATCGGGACGCAATTTGTAAATATCCGTTATTGCAGAATAGATATCCCAGCACTGCTTTTTCTCATCAATACCGGGTGTCATTTCAAATACTATACGTACTGCAAAAAGGTCGTATACTTCGCTAAAATCAATACCCTTTTTCTGCATCTTATTCCAAATGGAATAAACAGATTTTACCCTTGCCCGCATCTCATACTCGATATTCATTTTATCAAGAGACTCAACAACAGGGACTGCGAAGTTTTCATATATCTTATTCCTCTCAGGAGCTGTTTCCTTAATTTTTCTGGTTAATTCAGCATAAGTATCAGGATGCTCATACTTGAAACATAGTTCTTCCAGTTCAGTCTTTATGGCAAAGAGTCCCAGTCGATGTGCTAAAGGTGCGTAAATATATAATGTCTCTCCAGTAATTTTATATTGTTTCGTTGAAGACATTGATGATAGAGTGCGCATGTTGTGTAGTCTGTCAGCAATCTTAATCAGAATTACACGTATATCATCTGACATTGTTAATAGCAGTTTTCGGAAATTTTCTGCTTGTGCTGAAACATTTTCACCAAACATTCCACTGGATATTTTCGTCAGACCGTCCACAATTGATGCTATCTTATCTCCAAAAAGCGCACGAATATCCTCTACTGTATATTCGGTATCTTCTACTACATCATGTAGAAGCGATGCCGAAATTGATGTTGAACCCAGACCAATCTCTTTGGATACAATACGGGCAACCGCCAAAGGATGCATGATATAGGGTTCTCCTGAGCGACGGCGAGCTCCTTTGTGAGCCTCCTTCGCCATATTGAAAGCACGTGTGATCACGTCTACTTTTCTTCGGTGATTAGAATTCAAATAATCGTTCAGTAGTGCTTGAAACTCATTTTCAATCATCTGATCCTCATCGATTAATTTTTCCTCATCTATCATTGTAAATAGTTATATTCTATATGTTTTACTTGCACCGGAATGTATCAGACCATTTTTTAAACAATAAGTTTAATGCTCGAATTGCTTGTTAAACTTACCTGTTATCTATTCTAATTATACGAAATTACTAATAAATTCAGATAATATTAAATGAATGTAGAAATTTTTGTAAATGAACAAAAAGGATATACCTTTGTTCTTTAATTCAACGGGGGTGCCTAATATAACAGGCTGAGATCATACCCAAAATACCTGATCCGGATAATGCCGGCGGAGGGAGTAAAAATCACATTTGAGTGATTATGGTATTTATCTTTTTTATCCCCTTTTTTATTTAACAAACCGGATGTCAGAGTTGATTAGTTTAATTACTCTGCACATTGTAAAAATTTTAGTAAATGAAAAAGGTTTTTTTATTGTTTATGCTGATTTATATATCAGCAGCAGGTTATCAATTAGGGGCAATGTCCCCTGACAGTCTTAGTCATATCGAATTAGAGGAGGTAATTGTTTCAGGAACTCGTGCAGGTGCAAATACACCGGTATCCTACTCAAACATTTCGATGTCAGAAATAAGAAGAGATAATGCAGCACGTAATATTCCTGCAATTCTGCAAACAACACCATCCCTTGTATCTTTCACAGAAGATGGACTTGGTGTAGGAAATACCTATTTGAGGATACGTGGTACAGATGCTACACGTATCAATGTGACTCTTAATGGGATGCCTCTTAATAATCCTGAAACGCAGGAGGTGTTCTGGGTGAATCTGCCTGATCTGTCCAACTCACTTCAGAATATACAGATACAGAGAGGAGTAGGTACTTCTACAAATGGTTCTGCTGCCTTTGGTGCAAGTATCTCTTTACAAACCACAGGAGCTCGTTCTGAATCTTATGGAGAAACTTCTACTGCAGTTGGTAGTTACGGTACGTTCTCATCTAGCAGTGCTGTGGGTACAGGTATACTGGACAATGGTTTGTCTTTTGATGCCCGTTTCTCAAGGGTTATTGGTGAAGGGTATATAAGAAACGGGACTGTTGATCACACAAACTTTTATGCTGCTTTATCCCACTATACTGACAAACAACTTCTCAGATTGAGTTACATTAAAGGAATTCAGCATACTGGTATCACTTGGGAGGGTGTTTCGGAAGAACAGATGAAAGATTATGAATATGGCAGAAGATATAATCCGGCAGGTGAATATTATGATGAAGCGGGAAACCGACTATATTATGATAATGAAACGGATAATTATTATTCTGACATTATTCAGTTGGTCCTTTCTCGTGAAATTAATCGAAAGCTTTCTCTAAATGCAGGCATAAGCTATAATTATGGTTATGGGTATTATGAGAATTACAGAGAGGACAGAAAGTTTTCTGAGTTTGGACTTGATGATCAAATTATAGATGGTATAACCTATAGTAGATCTGATTTTGTAAGACGCAAAATGTTGGAGAATGATTTCTATGTTGCAAATCTGGGTTTGAACTATTCATTGAACAGTTTTAAACTGACATTTGGAGGAATGTACAGCTATTATGACGGTGATCATTTTGGAAGGCTTCCGTGGATAAAAAATTGGGTTGGTGATGAATATGAAATTGAATGGTATCGAAATATTGGCACAAAGAGTGAATTCAATATTTTCTCAAAAGTTGATTATCAGATTAACGATAGACTATCTCTTTTCGGTGATCTGCAATTCAGAAGAGTTATATATAAATTAAGTGGCACTGATGATGATATGAAAGATCTTACAGGTGAGTTCATATACAATTTTTTCAATCCTAAAGCCGGTATTAATTATAATCTCAACAGCAGTAATCGAATATTTGTATCATTAGCAATAGGTCAGCGTGAACCTCTGCGCGCAGATCTTAAGGATGGTATTAAAGGAGAGTCAGTAAATCCTATTAAGCCTGAGCGAATGATTGACTATGAATTGGGTTATCATTTCACTGGTAAAAATGGTGTGAACCTGGGAGCTAATTTATATTATATGGATTACCACTATCAAATGGTGCAAACAGGTAAACTCAATGATGTGGGCTATAAGTTGATGGAGAATGTAGAAAACAGCTATCGTACGGGTCTTGAGCTTGAGGCTGCTGTTCCTTTTTGGAATAATAAATTTCTCCTTGATGCAAACATTACATTAAGCAGGAATATGATAAAAAACTATGTTGCATGGTTTGATCATTATGATAATCAGGATAACTGGAACTGGGAAGGTCAGATATCAAAGGAGTATGGAAATACTAACATATCTTTCTCTCCTGATATTATCAGTGCTGCTTCCATTACCTGGCAACCTGCAGATATATTCTATCTGAACCTGATGGGTAAGTATGTAGGTAAACAGTATATGGATAACACATCTGATGATGCAAAATCTATTGATGCATATTTTGTTTGCAATCTTTCTGCAGGTTATACATTTAAAAAAATATCTATAGGAACATTTAATTTACAGGTTTATATGAATAATCTGTTTAATAAAGAGTATGTTGCTAATGGTTGGGCCGCTACAGATACTTTTTCTGATGGTAGTTTGATAAACTGGATAGGATATTACCCGCAGGCTACTCGTAACTATATGGCACGCCTTACGCTTTCTTTTTAACAGTATTATGAATCCTAACGTTCTTTAATGAGTAGTAATATTAACTTTGTATTTTAAAGCAAAACAACATTCATGCAGACAATAGAAATAATTGGAGCCATAATCGGGTTATTGTACCTGTATCTCGAATACAAAGCCAACAAATGGTTATGGCCGGTTGGTGTTGTTATGCCTGTTGTATATGTATGGATTTTTTTCAATAGTAAGTTTTATGCCGATATGGGGGTTAATATTTACTACTTCTTTGCAAGTATTTATGGTTGGATTCTTTGGAACAGGCATAGAAATAATGGCCAGGATGAGCTCCCAATTACACATACACCAAACAAACATATTTTGCCTATAACGGTAACAGCTCTTTTACTGTTTGCAATTATTGCATTTATATTAGTTCGATTTACCGATAGTCCGGTTCCATTTGGTGACAGTTTCACCACTGCTCTAAGTATATTAGGTATGTGGCTACTTGCTAAAAAGTATGTAGAGCAGTGGTGGTTCTGGTTTGCAGTAAATATTGCGTCGTGCGGATTGTATATTTGGAAGGGACTCTACCCCACATCTGTTCTTTTTGGTATCTATTCAGTCATATCAGTTTTTGGGTACTTTAAGTGGAAGAAGATTATGCTAAACCAGTATCAATCTACTATAGCATCTGTCAGTTCTTCAGTAGAGAATCCAGCAAAATAAGGAGTTATATCTATATCTTTTATTGCTTTAAAAACATCTTCCTTTTCATACTTTATTCCTTTTAGTCTGTTTTGAAAATCAGTCAGATCGCTTTTTACTCCAAAAAAAGTACCGAAAAAGGTTATATCATCAATTAATCCTTTTTTGGTATTTATAAACACCTGGATCTTTCCACCCGGATATCTTCTGTTACGTACAATTTCAGCAACAGGATTAGAACCATAATTCCATTCCCAGTTTCCAAATTTCTCTTTCCTTCTTTTTTCTATTTCAAGTAATTCATTTTCACTGAATTTATATTCAACCATCTCTGGATATTTTCTTTTCATTTGTTCAAGTATCTTATTGGCAAATTCAGTTACTGTTATCTTTTCCGGGAGGTTGGGCAAAATATTATCTACTCTGCTACGTACAGATTTCACCCCTTTTGCTTCTACTACTTCGCTGGATGTTTCAAGTGCTTTTTGCAGTACTGTAAGATCTACATCAAAGAGTATACATCCGTGATGCATAACCCTGCCTTCAATATATGCCTGTGCATTTCCGCTAATTTTCTTTCCTTCAATTGTAATATCATTACGACCCGAAAACTCTGCATCAACACCTAACTCTTTAAGTGTTTGAATTACAGGCTCTGAAAATGCTTTGAAATCGAAAGTCCGACTTTCACTATCCTCATTTGAAATTATTGTATAATTTAGATTGTTCAGATCATGATACACTGCTCCACCACCTGATATGCGGCGTACTACATGTATCCCATTTTCCTTGACATATTTTTCATTGATCTCAACCTGAGTATTTTGATTCTTGCCTACGATAATTGAAGGTTCGTTTATCCAGAGAATAAATATCTTACCATATTGAGTTAGATTTTTAAAACAATACTCCTCCAGAGAAATATTAAAATCGGGCTTATTTGATTTGTTTACAATATATATCATGACCTAATAATGCTTATTTCACTTTTAAATAAGTTGTTAAATTTTATCCTTGCGAAATTACAAAAAAGAAAGGAAGATCAGCTCCTAACTTAATATTAAAGTCTGAACTGATCTTCTTTCAAATTAAAGTACGTATGTTAAGGTTTTTGGAACTGTACTATTTCTTCTTCTTTTTAGGAATATGAACAGCTTCGTCGAGTACATCGGCAAAAGCTTCGAAGATTGCCTCAGAATAAGTTGGGTGACCATAAATGGTATTTACCACTTCATCCACAGTAATTTCCATTTCCATAATTAAAGATGCCTGTGTTATTAACTCGGCTGCAGTTGGTCCTATTATATGTACGCCAAGAACTTCTCCATAACGGTTATCGGCAATAACCTTAACAAAGCCTTCAGCTTCACTTGAAGCTAGTGCTCTACCATTTGCAGAGAAGTTAAATCTACCAATCCGAATATCATCACCATACTTCTCTCGAGCTTGTGCTTCAGTTAAACCAACCATTGCAACCTCAGGCAGTGTGTAAACCACTGATGGTGCAGATAATAGTTTAACAGAACGGTGATTCCCCTTAACTGCGTTTTCTGCAGCCACTTCACCCATACGGAATGCAACGTGGGCAAGCATCTTGATTCCGTTTATATCTCCAGGAGCATAAATACCTTTGACGCTGGTTTCCATATACTTGTCAACTTTTATCCTACCCCTTTCTGTCTCAAATTTAACTTCGCCCAGTGACTCCAAATCTGGTACCCTGCCAATTGCAAGTAATGCTTTATCAGCAAATACAGATTCACGACCTTCAATTTTAATCTCAAGTTTATCACCCTTATCAACAACCTCTGTAACCTTTGCTGAAGTTACTATTTCGATACCTTTTTTCTTAATTAGTCTGGTAAGTTCATCAGTAATATCATCGTCGAACATAGATACAATATGATCCATCATTTCTACAATGATTACCTTAGAGCCAAGTCCGGCGAATGAAAGGCCCATTTCAGCTCCAATCACTCCACCACCTAAAACCACCATTGTTTCAGGTACCTCTTTTAAACCAAGCAGATCGTCACTAGTAAGAACTTTATCATTCTTAATTCCTGGTATATCTATCATAAAGACTTTTGAACCACCGGCAAGAATAATTTTGTCAGCTTTAATTATCTGCTTATCATCTATGACAACATCCTTATTTTTATTGATCTTACCAAATCCTCTGTAAATATCAACCCCATGGGATTTAAGCAGAGCCTCCACACCGGTGGTGAGTTTTTTCACTACACCGTTTTTAAACTCTACTACTTTCTCCATATCAAACTTGATTTCAGGATTTTCAATAATGATACCCCTGGAAGCAGCATGCTTGATATGTTCAACTATTTCAACATTTTTCAAATAGGCTTTTGATGGTATACAACCAACATTTAAACAGGTACCTCCAAATACTCCTTTTTCAACAATTGCAACTTTAGCACCAAGTTGTGCGGCTCTGATGGCTGCAACATAACCAGCCGGACCACCGCCTATCACAGCAACATTGTAATTGTCTTCCAGACGAATCATCCGCTTATCTTCTTCACTCTCTTCAGCACCTGTATCCTCAAACTCTTCAGGCATAAGAGTATCTATTGATTCGTTTTCATCTCCAATATAACCTATTACTGTTGTAACAGGTACAGTTTCATCATCTTTATGAACAATCTTCAACAGTATACCTGAAGCCTCAGCCTCAATCTCCATACTTGTTTTATCGGTCATAATTTCAAGAATGATCTCACCTTCTTTTACTTGATCACCCTCTTTCTTTAACCATTTTACAATTTGCCCTTCGGTCATGTCTATACCTGCTTTGGGCATGATTATTTCAAAAGCCATATTTTATTTTTTTTCTATTGTCAATTTTGTACAAATTTTCCTATTGTAATATTTAAAACCAGTCTTCTAAACAAACAATGTTAATGGATCCTCTAATGCCGCCTTAAGGTCGGTCATAAATTTAGCTCCTGTTAATCCGTCGATTACCCTGTGATCAGCGGTCAGACTTATTTTCATAATTGGGCGAATAACTATCTCTCCATCACGAGGTACAGCTCTTTGCTGTGTTGATGAAACACTTAGGATTGCCGAATTTGGCTGATTTATTATAGCAGTAAATTCATCCACTCCATACATTCCAAGATTACTGATTGTAAAAGTGCTTCCACTCTGCTCATCAGGGAGTAGTTTTTTAGCGAATGTACGCTCTGTTAAATCCTTCATTGCAACAACAAATTCACTTAACGACATCTTATCCGCACCTTTTACTACAGGGACAAGCAATCCATCATCCATACCAACAGCCATCCCAAGATTTACATAGTTGTGAAAGGTTAATTCAGTTCCCTCTTTGTTCAGGCTCGAGTTTATATATTTATGTTTCAGCAAAGTCTTTACAACCGCCATTGAAATAAGATCGGTCACCGTAAGCTTTTTACCTGTCTTTTCCATTATTGGGTTGATCAGTTTCTTACGCAGAGCAAGTAGCTCGGTCATATCAATCTCCCAGGTTTGAATAAATGTAGGTGCACCGAAGAAGCTTTCAGACATCCGCTTTGATATAATTTTTCGCATCTGTGTCATCGGAACTGTCTCTGTTTCCCCGTCAAAAGCTGCGACCTGAGCCGGCTGTGATTTCACAGCTGCAGGAGTTTGCTGAACGGTAGTCTGCTTAGTGGTTTGTGTTGAAACAGGAATTGTCGGATATCCGAAATCATCAAGCTTAAATCGTGATATAATTTCTGGATCATTTATTAGTTGAAGAACATCATCCTTCATGATCTTGTTGCGATAACCGGTGCCTACCACCCCTTTCAGATCTATATTATGCTCATCAGCAATCTTTTGAGCTAAAGGAGACACATGTATTTTATCTTCGTAGTTAAACCCTGCAACATCATCTCTGTGAATACGTCCTTTATAACCTGTTCCGGTTACATTAAACAGATCCACACCCAAGCGTTTTGCCAATGTCCTTGCTGCAGGTGTTGCTCTTAGTTTTCTGTTTTCCATCAACTCAGATTTTTACCTGTTATTAACTAGTTTGAGGATATATTTCCTAATTCGTTCTACACTTGGAATCATTGCAGATTCTAAAGTCTGGTTATAAGGAATTGGCACATCTTCTCCTGCTAATCTCAAAATCCTTCCATCCAGATAATCAAACGCTTCACTCTCTGCAATTGTAGCAGCTACTTCACCAATAAAACCACTGGTTTTGTGAGCATCGTTTACTAACAGTACTTTTCCGGTTTTCTTTACGGACTGTATAACTGCATCCTTATCAAGTGGAGAAAGTGTTCTTAAGTCCACCACTTCAACCTCTACTCCTTCTGCGTCATAAACTTCCTGAGCTGCTTGCATAACTCTTTCCAGCATACGACCATATGTTACTACTGTCACATCCTTTCCTTCTCTTTTAATATCGGCCTTACCGATTGGCAGAACAAAATCAGGATCGAGTGGTACTTCACCCTTCATATTATACTGAGCCTTATACTCAAGGAAAATTACAGGGTTATTGTCACGTACTGCAGCTTTAAGTAAACCCTTCACATCAGCAGGAGTACCCGGTGCAATCACTTTTAACCCGGGTATATGTGTAAACCATGCTTCTAGGGATTGAGAATGCTGTGCTGCGGATCCTACACCTCCACCTGCAGCTGCGCGGAAAACAACAGGTATCTGACCTTTACCACCAAACATGTATCTTGTTTTTGCAGCTTGATTGACAATATTATCCATCATATAAACAATAAAGTCCATAAAGGTAACATCTACGATTGGACGCATACCTGTCATTGCTGCACCGATGGCGGCTCCTGAAATTGCATTTTCTGATATTGGTGTATCACGTACTCTCTCTTTACCAAACTCTTCAAGCATACCAACAGAAGTACCAAAATCACCACCAAAAATACCCACATCTTCTCCCATTAGGAAAACGTTTTCATCACGACGCATTTCCTCGGACATTGCCATGATTATTGCATCACGGACTGACATTAATTTAGTTTCTTTTTCCATCTATATTTAACTGAGCTGTTTTATATGTTTGTGTCAGACCTCAAAGGTCTATCTCCTATTTTATTAATATAATTGTTAGAATTAAGGTGCGTAAATATCTTCAAAAGCAGATTCTAAAGTAGGTTCAGGACTGCTTAAAGCGAATTTAACTGATTCTTCTACTGCATCCTCAGAGGCCTTCTCAACTGCTTCTATTTCCTTCTTTGTTGCAAGGTTATTATCTAACATATATTTTTCGAAACGAGTAATAGGATCTTTCTTTTTCCATTCATCAACCTCTTCTTTTGTTCTATATTTACCAGGGTCTGAAGTTGAGTGACCTAAATAACGATATGTTATAGATTCTACCAACACAGGTCCGTTACCTTCACGAACATATTTTACAATCTCTTCAAATTTATTATATACAGCCAACAAATCATTTCCATCTTCAATAAAATGTCCTGGGATTCCGTATGATGCGGCTCTTCTATAATTATAATCAATATTTATTACGTCTGAAATGGGTGTACTAATACCATACATGTTATTAATTGAATAAAAAATAACAGGTAGTTTCCATATTGATGCCATATTTAGGGTTTCATGAAATGTACCTTCATTACATGCACCATCACCAAAAAAACATACAACGATATTACCTGTTTTTTTCATTTTCTGAGTCAGTGCAGCACCAATGGCCATACCCATTCCCCCTCCTACAATACCATTTGCTCCTAGGTTTCCGCCATCAAGGTCTGCAATATGCATTGAGCCTCCTTTACCTTTACAGGTTCCGGTAGCTTTTCCCATAATCTCTGCCATCATCTCATTTAGATCAATTCCCAGAGCAATACTCTGTCCATGTCCTCTATGATTAGATGTAATAAGATCTGATCCAATATTAATAGCGGCTACAGCTCCAACATTAGCAGCCTCTTCACCCACTGAGAAATGTGTCATACCAGGTACTACACCTCTTTTTACCAAACGGTTAACTTTATTATCAAAATTGCGGATATCCAACATCATCCTGTGCATCTCCAGCAATTTATCTTTAGACAATTCAGTCTTAACTTTAGCACTTGTCTTTGCCATATTAACTCCTTTAATATTTTCTGTTTGTTTGTTTTAATAAATTAGAATGAATCTACTTAAGAACAGTTTCCAGCTTCTATTGTTTGATGGAGATAACTTTTTATATTTTATTAAACATTTACACCAATTTGCATAAATATACTATTTAAACAACTATACTATCAATTTGAAATTTAACAGTAATATTTATCTACTTTTTTGTCTTAAATTAAAAAATAGACATATCTTTGTTATAGTTAGAGAATTGTTGTAGTTACAAAGTTTTATAGATAATTGAAATAGATGTTTTCAAAATCTTGTGAATATGGAATTAAAGCAGCGTTATATATCGCCTCTCAATCTATTGAAAAGAGAAGGGTTAAAATTGATGATATTGTACGCAATATAGATTCGCCAGAAGCTTTTACAGGAAAAATTCTTGGAGTTCTTTCAAAAAATAAAATAGTAGACTCTTACACAGGCCCTAATGGTGGTTTTGAAATTAAACAGGAAAATCTGCATTTAATTACTATTGCCGACATAGTCAAAGCTATTGATGGGAACAGCTTTTTTAAAGGATGTGTACTTGGGTTAAGCCATTGTGATGAAAATCAACCATGTCCAATGCATAACACTGTAACATCAATTAGAAATGAAATGAAAGAGGTATTGCATTCTACAACATTATTTGAACTTGCTACCGGTATTGGCAAAAAGGATTTTATGCTTATGCGTTAGTTGAAATTATTATTATTGAATTTTTATCTGCTCTGATTGCCGATATTTTTGTCTTTAATAAGATAATAAATTCATTTTTAAGGATTGATTCATATCTATATCAGAACAGCAATATAGAACATAATTTATAACATTTAAAAATTATCAGTATGTCACAGAAAAATCTTTGGATTGCCCTCTCAGCAGTTATTATTTTTTCTTTTGCTGTGCTGCTTTACTATGGAAAGCAAATATATCAAAAGGCACCACCTATTCCCGTTAATGTCGTAAACTCTTCAGGTAAAGTCCTTTTTACCGGACAGGATATTAAAGATGGTCAAAATATTTGGCAAAGCATGGGTGGACAAGAAGTTGGTACAATTTGGGGGCATGGTGCATATGTTGCACCCGATTGGACGGCAGACTACCTGCACAGAGAAGCAAAGTTCCTTCTCAATAAATGGTCGCAGGAAGACCACGGTGTTGAATTTGAATCACTATTGCCTGATGAAAAAGCATTTATGGAAAGCAGGTTGCAAAGATTTCTAAGAGAAAATACATATGATGAGAAAACGGGAAACCTGGTAATTCATAATGAAAGGTATGAGGCATTTCTCTTTTTAAATGAGTATTATTCCGGTATTTTCATGGATAATCCTGAATTCGACGAACTTAGAGCTTCATATGCAATTGCAAAGAATTCTATTAAAAGTGAAGACAGAATGAATAAAATGTCAACATTCTTTTTCTGGGCTTCATGGGCATGTGTTACCAATCGCCCCGGCGAAAATATTACCTATACTCATAACTGGCCGCCTGATGAACAAATTGGCAATGTACCAACCAGTGATCTGATTCTTTGGACCGGTTTCAGTATAATTATGTTGCTTGTTGGTATAGGTATAATGATATTTGTTCAGGCACGTTCTCGAGAAGAAGAGATTCTGCGCCCTGTCGAAGACCCACTTATGAACCAAACAATAACACCTTCCATGTGGGCTGTCAAAAAGTACTTCTGGATAGTAAACCTGCTAATTTTGGCACAAGTACTACTTGGAGTAATAACAGCTCATTACTCGGTAGAGGGTGATGGGTTCTATGGGATAGATATTGCAAGCTTTATTCCATACTCGATAACACGTACCTGGCATATACAACTTGCAATCTTCTGGATTGCAACTTCATGGCTAGCAACAGGACTTTATATCGCACCATCATTAAGTGGAAGAGATCCTAAACATCAGAAGATTGGAGTTAATGTTCTCTTTGTTGCCCTGTTAATAGTTGTTGCAGGATCATTAATTGGCCAATGGTTTGGGGTTATGCAGAGACTCGATTTGGTAAATAATTTTTGGTTTGGCCACCAAGGATATGAATATGTAGATCTTGGACGGTTCTGGCAATTATTACTAGTGGTAGGCTTATTCCTGTGGCTGGCACTTATGGTAAGACCTATTCTTCCGATTATCAGAAAAAAAACGTCGGAAAAAAGTCTGCTAATACTTTTCCTTATATCATGTGCTGCCATTGCTCTGTTTTATGCAGCCGGTCTTATGTGGGGCAGAACTACAAATCTGGCTGTAGCAGAATATTGGCGCTGGTGGGTAGTCCACCTTTGGGTAGAAGGTTTCTTTGAAGTATTTGCAACAGTAGTTGCCGCATTTCTTTTTGTACGTCTGGGTCTATTAGGAATAAAGTCCGCAACAAATAATGTACTGTTTGCTACTGTAATATTCTTATCAGGAGGTATATTAGGTACTTTTCATCACCTCTATTTTACGGGAACACCAACAGCAGTGATGGCTGTAGGTGCAACATTCAGTGCACTTGAAGTAGTACCCCTAGTAATAATTGGTTTTGAGGCATATCATAACTATCGACTCAGCAAAGCAACTGAGTGGCTCGAAGATTACAAATGGCCTATATACTTCCTGTTGTCAGTAGCATTCTGGAATTTTTTAGGTGCCGGTATTTTCGGTTTCATAATTAATCCTCCTATTGCATTGTACTATATGCAAGGATTAAATACCACCCCGGTTCATGGTCATGCAGCACTCTTTGGAGTATATGGAATGTTAGGTATTGGGCTGATACTATTTGTATTGCGCAGTATGTACCGCAAGCATAAATGGAACGATAAGCTGATCTCATTCACTTTCTGGACACTTAACATAGGACTGCTGTTGATGATAGTTTTAAGTCTTCTGCCTGTAGGACTAATGCAGACAGTAGCCAGTGTTAAAGAGGGAATGTGGTGGGCAAGGTCAGCTGAGTTTATGCAACAACCCTTATTAAATGTATTTAAATGGCTTCGCACAATTGGTGATACAATTTTTGCCATAGGAAGTATCGCTCTTTTCTTATTTGTATATCAATTAACAATAATGAAGAAAAGAAAACCTACAGAAAAAGAATTAGATGATAAAACAGAATAGTTATAACTGTTTTTAAAAGTAAAACATTAATTATTAATTAAATTCAAACTAAATGGAAATTAACAACCAAAGTATAATTGGAAAAATAGTAGCCGAAAACTACAAAGCTGCATCTGTTTTTAAAAAATACAAAATAGACTTCTGTTGCAATGGAAACAGAACGATCGCTGATGCCAGCAAAAAAAATCAAATAGATGAAGAAACTCTTATTAATGAGCTTAATGATGTGACCAGTGAAAAGAATCAAGGAGATATCGATTTCAAATCTTTTCCTCTTGATTTACTCTCTGATTATATAGAAAAGACTCACCATAGGTATATTGACTCAAAAATACCGGAGATCACTCCTTATCTTGAGAAAATTGTAAATGTACATGGCAACATGCACCCTGAACTCTATGAAGTAGAACGTTTATTTAAAGAGTCTGCAGGAGATCTCACAGCTCATCTCAGAAAAGAGGAGTTAATGTTATTCCCATATATCAGACAAGTGGTTAAAGCACAGATATCGGGAGGTAAAAAACCTGTTGCAAAGATGGGAGATGCAGCTGAATATATTGCCCTTATGGAAGATGATCATAATGTTGAAGGAGAAAGATTCAGAACTATCAGTGAACTCACCGACAACTATAATCCTCCTGCTGATGCATGCAATACTTACAGAGTAACATTAAGTTTACTTCAGGAATTTGAAGAGGATCTGCACAGGCACATTCACCTCGAAAACAATATTTTATTTCCAAAATCTATTGCATTAATAGAAAACATGGAAGATTAATTTGTATTGATAAAAATGATTACAGAAGAGGGACTCTTTTTTGAGTCTCTCTTTTTCATTTATATATAGAAGGTGATTATCTTTGCATGATAAAGATTCACAAATGAAAAATCTTCTAAGCAGTATTTCAACAGTAATAATTGCAAACGGTCGGTTCCCAACTCACCCCTTACCACTCTCATGTATAGAAAGTGCAACATATATTGTTTGCAGTGATGGAGCGGCAAACGAGTTTATAGAAAAGGGAGGAAAACCAGATGCTATTGTAGGTGATTGTGACTCTATCTCTAATGAGAACAGGGATCTTTATTCAGACATAATACATCCGAACAGTGATCAGGAAACTAATGACCTCACTAAGTCAGTTCAGTTTTGTATAGAAAGGGGTAAAAAAGATATAGTTATTGTTGGAGGTACCGGCAAGCGGGAGGATCACACTTTAGGCAATATTTCATTACTGGCTGATTATATTTCTGATGTTAATATCATTATGGTAACAAATTGGGGAATTTTTACACCTATAAATTCAACTACAAAATTTAACAGCTACAAAGGAGAGAAAGTTTCTATTTTTTCTATCGATAAAGTACAATTAACTACAGAAAACCTTAAATACCCTCTAATGAACAGAGCGCTGAATAATTGGTGGGAAGGATCATTAAATGAATCACTTTCTGACAGTTTTAAGATTCACACTACAGGAAGAACAATAATTTACCAAGCGTACAAATAGATAATATCTTACCCGTTCTATCAAACCATTTCTCGTAATATTTCCAGAGATTTAAGCTTTGGGAACTCATATAAATGTAATCTGTAGTATTCAATCAGATAATCCAATATCATATTTCTGTTCTCTCGAGACAGCTTAAACAGGTGCATATTCCCATAGTTCATACGTTGCAAATGGACTAAGTAAGAACACTGCATTCTATTAAGATAGTGTTTATGAGAAGGCGCACTACTTATAAACTCTCCATTAATCAGATCAAAATAGCCATAATTATACAAGTTTTCCCAATTTGGATAAATACCTGTAAAACGAGTCAAACCTATTATAAATGCAATATGAAAATTTGCAACACCTTTTTTTGCAGCCTCAAGCGCTTCCACAGAATTCTTTATATAATCAAAAGTTAATTCATTATTATCCGATTCTTTAAGAACACGCATTAAAAACTCAGAGAGAAAAAAAGCAAGTGACACTTTAATCATATTATTGCAAATATCATACAAAGGGAACTGTCTCTCTGCATCTTTCAATTTGTGTACATCGCGCAGGGGTATATGCTCAACTTCAAGATTAAGTACTGAAAGAGGGAAGAAAAGAGATGTTTTTATTTTTGCTTTTTTACTATTCGATAGAGGTAACAGGTAAGACACAGTCCCAAAATTACGAGTAAATATTCTTACAATTGAATATCGGTCACTATATTTTGAAGATCCAAGTACTATTCCCTCTGTCTTATGCAGCATATTTTGATTGATTAATAGTATGATTGTGTCGGCGGTAAAGTTAAACAATAAAATTTCTCTGTTTAAAAAGAAGCATAAAAAAAGCTCCGAGAAACCGGAGCATTTTTATTTCGTTAGTAAGCGGAGTATTAATAACCTTTTTTCTTAATACGTGCAGCTTTACCACGTAAGCTACGAAGATAGTAAAGTTTAGTTCTGCGAACTTTACCTTGACTGTTAAGAGTAATACTGTCAATAAAAGGTGAGTTAATTGGGAAAATACGTTCTACCCCAATATTGTCAGACATTTTTCTAACGGTGAAACGTTTATTTTCACCCTGACCTGATATTTTAATTACAACTCCGCGATATTGCTGAATACGCTCCTTGTTACCCTCTGCAATACGATAAGCTACTGTAATCGTATCACCACTTTTAAATTTTGGGAATTCTTTCTTTTCTTTTGCGAAAGCTTCTTCCGCTACTTTTATTAAGTCCATCGTTTTCAATGCTTTATGTTAATAATTAACCCTGTTTAAACCCAATATAACGAATTAATTTCGACAGAGATTGAGCAAAGCGGTTGCAAAGGTAGCAATTTTTATTTTAATTTCCATCTAAAACAATATTTAATGTTTATTCTATTTTTGCTCTTGATACAATAGAGAAAAAAACGTATTTTTGAAATTTCATACACCAAAATAGAAATAAATCGAATGAATATCAAGACAATATGGATTGTCTTCCTGGCAATCTCTCTGCTATCATGCAAATCACAATATCAAATAGCAGAAATTAATGGCACCTTAATAGAGGTTGACTCAACATTTGACAATCAGTCAAATTCAAAAATGCACAACCTGGTCAACACATACAAAACCGACCTGGATCTGGAGATGAATGAAGTCATAGGAAATTCATTTGAACAAATGGACTACAAGCGACCCGAAAGTTTGCTTACAAATTTCACTTCTGATGTAATGAAAAAGTATGGCGATGAACATCTTCCCGGTGGTGCAGATATTGGAGTGATGAACGTTCACGGTCACAGGGCCAACATGCCCAAAGGAGCTATTACAGTAGGTAACCTATATGAAATATACTCATTCGACAATACTATTACATTTCTTGAGTTAAAGGGAGTAGACCTGAAGAGAATGTTTGATGCATATGCAAGAATCGGAGGTGCAGGCATCTCATCTAATGTTAAACTTAAAATTGAAAACAGCAAAGTAAAAAGTGTCACAGTTGATGGCAAACCAATTGATAATGATAAGATTTACAAAATAGTAACACTTGATTATCTTGCAGGAGGTAACGATAATATGAGTGCCTTCCTCGATGCAGTATCAACAACCGATACAGGAGTTACATTACGAGATATTATGATTGATTGGGTAAGAGAACAAACACGTCAGGGAAATGAGATTAAATCAGTTCTTGATGGTCGTATTGAGGTAATTGAATAAACAGGAAAAATATGAAAACTAATATACAATATTATATAATTTGCTTACTGTTAACCATAAGCTGCAACGCTTACTCTCAAAAAAACCTGGTGATACTTCACACAAACGATACTCACAGCCGGATTGAACCACTTCCTGAAACTGACAGGACATCCCCTGGTAAGAGTGGTGTTGTCAGACGTGCAGAATTAATAGATCAGATAAGGAAAGAAAACAAGAATGTACTACTTTTTGATGCTGGAGACTTTCTTCAGGGCACACCCTACTTCAACCTTTTTAAGGGGGAAGTTGAGGTTAAAGCTATGAATCTCATGGGATACGATGCCGCCACATTAGGCAATCATGAGTTTGATTATGGATTAGAAATACTTGAAAAAGTTGTTCGTGAAGCAAACTTTCCTATTGTTTCCAGTAATTACGACTTCTCACAAACCGCTCTGAAGAATCTTATTAAACCATTCATTATTTTAAAAAAAGATGGAGTAAGGATAGGAGTTATCGGAATTAATATACAACCAAGAGGTTTAATTGCAGCTGGTAATTATGAAGGAATGAAATACCTGGACCCTGTCAAGACTGCAAATGAAATAGCAGAACTGCTTACTACAAAGTATAAATGCGACATGATTGTATGTCTTTCTCACCTGGGATATAATGCAGATCTCAATCTGGCTGAATCCACAAAAGGCATCGATTTAATTGTCGGTGGTCACAGTCACACCTACATGAAAGAGCCTGCAACAAGGAAAAACCTGGATAATAAAGAAGTTACAATATTTCAGACTAACGGAAGAGGCGTATATGTTGGCAGATTGGATATCGAACTTAAAAAAGTAAAGGGGAACAAAAGATAAATTATTTACTTTAACAGGAAAATTATAGGTGATAGAGTAAAAGTTATATTTTGAAAAAGCCCAATAGATTTATGACTAAAAGAACAGCACTACTTTTTATAATAAGCTTGTGTACTTTTATCACTTCGGCACAAGTAACAACTAACCTTTACAAGCAATCAGATCAGAAAGCAGTTGACCACTGGGTAGACTCAGTATATTCTACTATGTCACTTGACGAAAAAATTGGTCAGCTTTTTATGCCAATTGTTGAGTCTCGAAACGACTGGAAGCCAAGGATTGCAGGATATATTCAAAATCAGAAAGTTGGCGGATTATTATTTTCAAAAGGAACACTCTCTCAGCAGGCAAGTATAACTAATTATGCACAAGAGCTTAGTAAAGTTCCATTATTCATCTCTCTTGATGGTGAGTGGGGGTTATCAATGCGAATACAGGATGCTCCTTCATTTCCAAGGAATATGATAATTGGTGCAATTCAGGATGAAAAAATAGTTGAGCTATATGGGTCTGAAGTTGCCCGTCAATGTAAAGAGATGGGAATTCACATAAATTTTGCTCCGGTAATTGATGTGCACAGTAACCCTGCCAATCCGATTATTGGCAACAGATCATTTGGAGAGAATCCTGATAACGTTTCAAGAAAAGGAATAGCCTATGCAATGGGATTGGAGAGCAATGGCGTTATATCAGTCGCAAAACATTTCCCTGGTCATGGTGATACATCAGAGGACTCACATAAAACTTTGCCTGTAATAACACATAACAAAGCAAGAATAGAACAGTTTGAATTATACCCTTTCCGTAAGTATATCAATGCAGGCTTATCAGGAATAATGACAGGGCACCTCGACGTACCCGCACTGAATACCAAGGGCCTTCCGGCAAGCCTGTCACCTGAGGTAGGCATCAAACTTCTTAAAGAAGAGATGGGATACACTGGTTTAACATTTACAGACGGGATGGCAATGAAAGGGGTATCTACTCAAAATGAAGCAAGCGTAAAGGCTATTCTTGCCGGGAATGATATCATACTTGGAGTCATAAATCAGAAAAACGAGTTTGAATCGGTAAAGAAAGCGGTTGAAGAAGGCAGAATCCCTACTTCGATGCTTGAAGAAAAAGTACGTAAGATTCTCACTTACAAATTCATCGCCGGTGCACATAAGTTTACACCAATAAACACATCTCATGTCAGAAATGCTGTAAATTCATCCCAGGCTGAGTGGACGCAAAGAAAAATTTATGATGGAGCTGTCACGCTCTTAAAAAACAACAATAACTTAGTTCCAATTACAGAACTGCATAAAAGAAATATAGCATCAGTTACAATAGGTGCACCAGCATCAAACACTTTCCAAAAGTACCTTAAAAAATATGGTGAAGTTACCTCTTATCAGGTACAGTCACCTGCAGATGCAACCAAGATAATTGACCTAAATAAACATAACCTGATAATAATTTCAATTCATTCAGACAAGATCAGTGATATAGCATCACTTCAAATACCTACAAGCAGCAAACAGATTATTTTTGTTCTTTTCACCTCACCTTACAATCTGAGTAAATTTAGTTCTGCAACAGATAAAGCTAACGCAGTAATTGTTGCCTATGATAATTCTGAGTTCGCTCAGATGAGTGTTGCCCAGGGAATATTCGGAGGTATAAGAATGACAGGGAAGCTGCCTGTTTCATCCGGAAATTTCAAGGAGGGTACAGGTATAGATACAGAAAAGATACGACTGAGTTACTCTTTACCTGAGGAGGTTGGACTCAAATCAGAATTATTTGACAATATAGAAAATATTGCACTGGAGGGTATACGCCAGAGAGCATATCCGGGATGTCAGATATTAGTAGCAAAAGATGGTGTAATAATCTACGAAAGGGAGTTTGGTAAGCTGAGTTACGGAGAGAGTCCTGATGTTACAAGCGAAACAGTCTATGACCTAGCTTCAGTAACAAAAGCATCAGCTACACTCCCTGCTGTAATGAAGCTTTATGATGAGAAAAAGTTAGCACTTCAAGATAACCTGGGAAAATTCGTCAAAGAGACCAAGGGTTCTAATAAAGAAAATATTCGAATTAGATCTTTACTTTTACATGAAACAGGAATTGTATCATTCATCCCCTATTACGTAACCGCAATAGATAAAAACAGTTATACAGGTTCTCTTTTCGGATCACGTTCCAATACTTTTCATGCCCATTATGCAGGAGCATGGGGACGCACCGACTACAAGTTCTATCCTGATATGATCTCTTCTAAAGCATCAGATGAATTTTATATGCCTGTTGCAGAAAACATGTATGCAAGCGACAAAATGCATTCTGCACTTCTTAAAGAAGTTATTGACACACCACTGCAGAGAGTTGGTCAGTACCGCTACAGTTGTCTTAATTTTATGCTGCTAAAAGAGACTGTTGAAAATATTTCAGGCGTAGACCTCAACAATTTTGTTCAAAACAATTTTTATGACAAACTTGGCTCAGTTTCTACTACTTTCCAACCTCTGAAATATATGTCTGCCGACATAATTGCGCCAACTGAAAATGATCCTTTTTTCCGTAAACAACATCTAAGGGGTTATGTGCATGACGAGGGTGCAGCACTTTTTGGTGGCATATCAGGTAATGCGGGACTATTTTCAAATGCCAATGATCTGGCTAAGCTTTATCAAATGTGGTTAAACAAAGGTGAATATGGTGGTGAACGCTTTTTAAGCAAGGAGACAGTTGAACTGTTCACTACTGCAAAGAGCAGTATCAGCAGAAGGGGAATGGGTTTTGATAAGCCGGACCCCAGGAACTCAAAAGCAAATCCAACCAGTCCCGGCACCCCAATTGAAGTATATGGTCATACAGGTTTTACTGGCACCTGCTTTTGGGTAGATCCAACAAACAATATGATATATATATTTCTATCTAACAGAGTGAATCCAGCCAGGTCTCCTGACAGACTATCTTCGCTCGAAATCAGGGAAAGAATTCAGGAAGAGCTTTATCAAGCACTTGATAATAAAAAAAATAGTGAAATATCTAAGTAATGCAGCAAATAATAAAAAGTGACAATATAATAGAGGATATAGAGAAAGCGGTAAGAAGTATCAATTATGACAAACTTTACCTTCTGACTGATCAAAATACAGTAATCAACTGTTACCCTCTTATCGAAAAAAGTAGAATCATTCAAGAAGCAGTCAACATCTCAATTCCGGCAGATGACACCAATAAAACTGTTGAGAATTTGTGTAAAGTATGGAGAGTTCTCACCGAAAAGGGTGCCACCCGCCACTCACTGCTTATAAACCTGGGAGGGGGTATGGTTACCGATCTTGGAGGATTTGCTGCGGCAACTTTCAAAAGAGGTATAAAATATATAAATATACCAACAACGTTGCTTGGAGCTATAGATGCGGCTGTTGGAGGAAAAACAGGTATTAATTTCGGAGGATATAAAAATGAGATAGGCTCTTTTTACCCTGCCGATTATGTAATTATATCTACCGATTTTTTTCACTCACTTGGTCACAAAGGCATCCTTTCAGGCTATGCTGAAATGATTAAACATGCTCTTATACACTCTGAATCTGACTTGCAAGAGATCCTATCATTCCCTCTCAACGATATCGATTACTCAAGACTGAACGAACTTGTATTCCGATCTGTTGGAATAAAAAGAGAGATTGTTGAAAAGGATCCATTCGAGAAAAACATAAGAAAAGCTTTAAACCTGGGACATACAACTGCACATGCATTCGAAAGTTTTGCCATTTCAAAAAGCAGCCCAATTCTCCACGGTTATGCAGTAGCTTGGGGTATCATAGTTGAGCTATATCTCTCACACAGATTATGTGGCTTTCCAAAAGATAAACTTCAGGAGACAGTACGATTCATACAACAGAACTACGGTGCTTTTGATATCACATGCGACAACTATGAACAGTTGTATGAAATAACCGGTCACGACAAGAAAAATCAAGGTGGTATAATCAATTTCACACTTCTCTCAGATATCGGCACTGTTCAGATTGATCAAACTGCAGATAAAGAGTTGTTTTTTGAAGCTCTGGATTTTTACAGGGACTCGGTAGGGTTATAACTGTTCACCTGTTATTTCTTTAATGTAGATCTCTTCTGCTTTATGTACCCAATTGCGGAATTTCTCATCGGGTGAATATTTAGGTATAAAGTTAATCAGCTCATCAAGATTAAACTTTTTGCCAGTCACACCTGCACCTGAGAGTCCCGCATCATAAGCATTAAACTCCTGTTCAACATGCACAGGAATCATCAATATTGGTTTTCTGAAATAAAGTGCCTCACACACAGATTCAAAGCCGGAGGTAGTAGCATACGCTTTACTGCCCGCCATACTTTGTAAGAAGTTATTATCATTCAGAGTGTAAAGAATAAAATTCTCATCAATCTTTGTCACTTCTTCAGCATCTTTTTTATCCCAGAAAAATCTCAAAGGTATATCCGGATTTTTAATATGCCAGTTAAATACCTCATCATAAAATCCGGTATTTAACATATAACCATGTATGTAATCACCTTCAGAAGGTTTAATACTAAAAACTTCAGAGCGTAGAAGTGGTGGTACTGTTTTCACTTTCCCTGAGCAGGGAATATCACGAAATGAGAGTGCCAGTATTTTTGATGCTCTGCGTGAAGTAATTCTCGAGAGCATTCTAAGCAGATAATATTTCACATCCTGCTCTCTGGATGTTTTATAATTATTATTCAACAATATATACTGGTGTGCCAGACATATCATAGGGATTCCCAGCTTTCTATCAGGCTTATAAATTTGATAAACCATCCCTGTGATCATCTCATAAAAGTTAATCACAACATCAGGTCTAATCTCCTCAATTTTATCCCTTACCAATTGTAAACTCTTCCTGTATATAAAGGGACGGGAAAAGTTGTTCAGCACACTCAAAAAAATATTTGGCTTCTTATCTTTATAGAATGATGTAAAATTAGGACTACTATATTCATACACTGGTGCCTGAATCTTTTCTTTGAAAAATGAAGGTATCTGCCTGGATTCACTTGTACCTACCAGTACAGCTGCAACTTCATGCCCATGCTTTCTGAGAATAGCTGAAAGCGATAAGGCCTGTGTATAATGCCCTCTGCCCTCACCCTGAACAGTAAACAAAAATTTCACTTGAAAAGGTTTTAATAATTTTCAAACTCGAGTGCTTTACCGAATAGTTTTTCAGAAACTACACCATCTTCAAAAGCAATCTGACCGTTTATAAATGTTTTATTAATTGAATTATGGAATGTCTCACCTTCAAACGGTGACCATCCACATTTATATAAGATATTTTTATCAGTTACAGTATATGTCTCAGAAGGGTCAATAAGAACAAGATCTGCATAATAACCTTTACGAATAAAACCGCGACCCTTCACACCAAAAAGTTTAGCAGGTGCATGACACATCTTTTCCACTATAAACTCCTTAGTGAATAACCCTTCGTGAGCAAGCTCCAACATAACCTGCAAAGAATGCTGAACCAATGGTCCTCCCGATGCAGCCTGCAAACATCCTCCCTCTTTCTCACTTAATAAATGAGGAGCATGATCTGTAGCGACCACATCAAGTTTTCCAGTAATCAATGCTTCGCGAATTGCGTTTCTGTCTTCGACCGACTTTACAGCCGGATTCCATTTTATTTTTGTTCCAAGTCTTTCATAATCCTTGTCTGTAAACCAGAGATGATGAACACAAACCTCACCTGTAATTTTTTTGTCCTCCAAAGGTGAATTACTCAACAAACTCATCTCAAGGGCAGTTGACAAGTGTAAAACATGAAGTCTGGAACCATATTTATCAGCAAGTTCAATTGCCTGTGCAGAGGATTGATAGCAAGCTTCCGCACTTCTTATTATAGGGTGATACTTAATAGGAATATTCTCACCAAATTTCTTTTTATAAATATCTACGTTATCTCGAATAATCTCCTCTTTCTCACAATGAGTAGCAATAAGAGAGTCCACCTCAGCAAATATTTGCTGCAGTGCTCTCTCATTATTTACCAGCATGTTGCCTGTAGAAGCACCCATAAATACCTTTACCCCGCACACATACTTTTTATCAATTTTTTTTAGTTCAGAAATATTGTCGTTGGTCGCACCAAGATAAAACGAAAAATTAGAAGCAGATTTCTCTGCTGCCATTTCTAATTTTCTAAAAAGATCATCATTAGTTATAGTCTGCGGTTTTGTATTAGGCATCTCCATATATGAGGTTACTCCACCTGCAACACCAGCCCTGCTTTCAGTGTAGAAATCACCCTTGTGGGTAAGTCCCGGATCCCTGAAATGAACCTGATCATCAATAACACCCGGCATAAGATACAACCCACGTGCATCAATAACTTTATTACATGAATTAAATATACCTTCTGGTACATCATCTCTGAAAATTTCAGAAATTTTCTCCCCTTCAATTAATACAGAGCCAATAAAAGAACTGCCCTCATTTATTATTGTAGCTTTATTTATCAGTATCATCACTCACCACTTACTAATTTGACTTTTGGTTTTATTTTTCCAGTAAAACTACGCCAGCGTAAAATAATAACTCCAAAAAAAGCCTCCCCGAAAATACTAGTATTCATTTTTGACGTTCCCAATCGTCTGTTTACAAATATCACCGATACCTCTTTAACTTTAAAACCAAGGTAAGAAGCTGAATATTTCATCTCAATCTGAAATGCATAGCCCTTGAATTTGATATTATCAAGATCTATTGTTTCGAGAACTTTTCTCCTGTAACAAACAAACCCGGCTGTTGTATCATGAACTTTCAGACCAGTGATAATCCTCACATATTTAGATGCGAAATAGGACATAAGAACCCTCCCCATTGGCCAGTTAACAACATTCACACCTGTTGAGTAACGCGATCCAACAGAAACATCATATCCTTCGTCATGACATGCTGAGTATAATCTGGGAAGATCATTCGGATCATGAGAAAAATCAGCATCCATCTCAAATATATATTCATAAGAACGTGCCAATGCCCATTTGAATCCGTGAATGTAAGCAGTACCCAGTCCCATTTTCCCTTTTCTCTCTTCTATAAATAGTTTGTCTGAGAACTCATCTGATATAAGTCGATGTACAATATTCGCCGTACCATCAGGTGATCCATCATCAATAACCAGTATATGAAACTGCTTTTCAAGATTAAATACCGTTCGTATTATACTCTCGATATTTTCTTTCTCGTTGTAAGTTGGAATAATTACTAAACTATCAGACATCCTTTTTTAATTTTGTATCAAATGTAGTGTTTTCCAGTGGAACTTCAAGGATAAATAAAAAAGATTCGCTTAGATTTTGTTTTTATGAAATCTTTTTCTATCTTTGCACTCCCATTAGGGAACAAACATTATCGCGGAGTGGAGCAGTGGTAGCTCGTTGGGCTCATAACCCAAAGGTCGTGGGTTCGAATCCTGCCTCCGCAACTATCAAAAAAAGACCGACTCATTTGAGCCGGTCTTTTTTTGTACTTACTTCCTGATATTACTATTTGTTTTCATTTGAAAAAGAATAAGGAGCATCAGACTTTTCAATACCTCTTGTCTTGTTAGGCTCTTCTGACATTGTAAAGTCAATAGTTGCACCATTCATTAGATAAGAATGGTTAAAGTAGTTCTTAGAGTAATCCTTACCATCCAGCTTGATATTCTTTACAAACCTTGTTTCATGCTTGTTACCCGGAGCATTTATTACTACCTTCTTTCCGTTCTCAAGATTTATCGTCATCTTCTCAAACAATGGCGAACCAATCACATATTCATCACTACCGGGACAAACAGGATAAAATCCCATAGATGAGAATACGTACCAGGCTGAAGTCTGACCGTTATCTTCATCACCACAGTAACCATCAGGAGTAGGTGCATATAGTTTATCCATCACCTCACGCAGCCAGTATTGGGCTTTCCATGGTTCAGCTGCATAGTTATATAGATATATCATATGCTGAATTGGCTGATTACCATGTGCATACTGACCCATATTCATTATCTGCATTTCACGAATCTCATGAATAACACCTCTATAATAGCTATCATCAAAAATTGGAGGCATAATGAATACCGAGTCTAACATCTTTACAAACTCTTTGTTTCCACCCATCAGGTCTATTAAACCTTGAACATCGTGGAAAACCGACCAAGTATAGTGCCAGCTGTTACCTTCTGTAAAAGCATCTCCCCATTTAGTAGGACTGAAAGGTGATTGGAAACTGCCATCCTTATTCTTTCCTCGCATCAATTTATGTTCTGGAGAATACAGATTTCTGTAATTCTGACTACGCTTAGCATATAAATCAATTTCACTTTGCGGTCTTTTAAGCTCTTTTGCAAGTCTGTAAATTGTCCAGTCTGCATACGCATATTCCAAAGTTCTTGCAGCATTCTCATTAATTTTCACATCATAAGGCACATATCCCAATGTATTATAATACTCATGACCACGTCTTCCTGTAGAAGAAACTCTTGGATGAACATTCTCGGTACCATGAATCATACCTTCATAAAGTGTTTCGATATCATAACCACGCAATCCCTTTAGGTAAGCATCCGCTACCACTGATGCTGAATTATTACCTATCATAATTCCTCTGTGTCCGGGACTAGCCCACTCAGGCAGGAATCCACTCTCTTTGTAAGTATTAACAAGACCTTCCTGTATTTCCTGATTTACTGACGGATACACAAGATTAAGCAATGGGAAGAGAGCACGGAACGTATCCCAGAAACCAGTGTCTGTATACATAAATCCTGGAAGTACTTCTCCGTTATATGGACTATAATGAACTACATTACCCTTAGCGTCGATTTCATAAAACTTACGTGGGAAAAGTGTTGATCTATATAATGTTGAATAGAATGTGCGCTGTTGGTCCAGATTTCCACCCTCTATTTCAATTCTTCCAAGAACATCATTCCATGAATCACGTCCCTCTTGTTTTACAGTGTCAAAATCCTTGCCGTCAACCTCTTTAAGGTTCAGCCAAGCCTGATCATAGCTTATAAAAGAAGAAGCAACTTTTGCTATCACCTTTTCACCTCTACCAGTTGAAAAACCAATAAATGCTCCTGTATGAGCCGCCTCTGCTTTGTTAACACCTTGTTGCAGAATGCTGTCACTTACTGTCAATGTATATTCGAAAGGTTTATCGAATACAACTACAAAGTAATTCTTGAAATTCTGAGGTACACCACCACTATTGCGAGTTGTGTAACCAATGATTGCATTTTTAGAAGGTATAATCTCTACAGAAGATCCTCTGTTAAATGCATCAACCAGAACAAATGCACTATCTGATTCAGGAAATGTAAACCTGAAAATAGCAGCACGTTCAGTTGGAGTAACTTCTGTGGTAATATCATAGTCAGCAAGGTAAGCACTGTAATAATATGGTTTTGCTATTTCAGCCTTGTGTGAATACCAGCTCGCTCTCTTTTCCTGATCAAACTCTACCTTATCGACCATTGGAAAAATTGAAAACTGACCATAATCGTTCATCCATGGACTTGGCTGATGAGTCTGTTTAAAACCATTAAGTTTATTATCAGTATAAACATACTGCCATCCATCACCAATTTTTCTAGTCTGTGGTGTCCAGAAATTCATTCCCCATGGTCTTGCAACTGCAGGATATGTATTTCCGTTAGATAAAGCAAACTCAGATTGTGTCCCCATGAGAATGTTTACATAATCAACAGGATCACTAAAAGATCCTGCTTTTAATTTACCTGTTGAAACAATAGTGAATAACACTATAGTAAAAACAAAAATAATTTTCTTCATGTTTTATTAATTTATTATTAAGTATTTATCGGTTATTATCATAAGCTATTTACCAGATCCATCCTGTTTTTGGATTCAAGATTCACTATTAGTTCTCCAAATAGTGTATTAACCCAGGCAAACCAACTTCTTGTAAATTTAGCAGGATCATCTTTATGGAATGACTCATGCATAAATCCTGTATTTGCATCTGTATCTCGCAACATTCTCAGGCAGTGCTTTATCTCCTCATCACTGTTACTTGTTTTTGCTCTCATAATAATACTCATTGGCCAGATCATGTCATAACCAATATGAGGTCCGCCAATACCTTCACCTGCAGTCCCTCTGAAGAAATAAGGATTATCTTCACTCAATACAAGTTTTCTGGTATTCTGATAGATTGGATCATTAACATCTATTGTATCAAGATAGGGCATAGCCAGCAAACTCGGCACATTAGCATCATCCATAAAATAAGCATTTCCGAAACCATCCACTTCAAAAGCATATACTTTACCATATTTTGGATGCTCAACTATTGCATATTTCCTGATTGCTTCTTCAACTTCATCAGCCAATTCGGTACATTTAGCAGCAAGTTCTGTATCATTAGTAACCTTTTGGGCTATCTCGGCAACCTGTCTAAGAGACGTAACTGCAAAAAGATTAGAAGGTACAAGAAACTGGAAAGTAGTTGCATCATCAGAAGGTCTGAAAGAAGATACAATCAAACCAACCGGATTAACGGGATTACCCCACCCATCATTGTTCAATGTATCCAGCTGTCTCTCTGTTTTTCTTTGAAATTTATACGGTCCGTTACCATCTTTTCTCTGCTGCTCCCTGAAAGTCTTTACAACCAGATTCATTGCTTTAGTCCAGTCAGCATCAAAAACGGAAGTATCACCTGTAGTTTTCCAGTAATTATAAGCAAGTCTGATAGGATAAGCAAGTGAATCAATTTCCCATTTTCGTTCATGTAACATAGGATTCATATCAGTCATATCGCTCATCCATTCGTTATCAGGTTTAGGCTCATTATTAAATGCATTGGCATATGGATCAATCAATATGCATTTTGTCTGGCGGTTAATTACACCGGCAATCATCTGTTTTAGCCTGTTATCCTGCTTAGAAAGAGGCATATATGGCCATACCTGTGCAGATGAGTCGCGTAGCCACATAGCATCTATATCACCAGTAATAACAAAAGTATCAGGTTTACCATTTAAAATGCTGAAGTTTACTGTTGTGTCCAATGTGTTTGGAAAACAGTTTTCGAACATCCATGCAAGTTTTTGATCTTTTATCTTAGACTTAACTCTTGTTATCGTCTGTTCAACTGCAACAGATGTGAAGTTGCGTTCTCCTGGTGCAGGACGTTTCGAGCTATATAATGCACTCTGACTCAGATTATTGAGACTAAGGCTTTCAGCAGCTGCTTTTTTTGGATTCACAGCAAATGCAGTTAATCCTGCAGCTGTTTTTTTAAGGAAGTTTCTACGTGTTGTCATAAATAGTATAATTTTAATATCTAATGCTTGGTTAAGCTTAACATAAAAAGAGACTAAAATAGCAGTTCTTGTGCAAATCCACAACTATTTTAGTCTCGCCAGCGTATGATTAGAATACCTGTCTAATCATTCCTCTCAACGATGCGTATTGGAAATTTCTTCCTGAATGCATCTTTAAAACTTATTAAAGTTTCTGTCCTAGACAATCCAAGAGGTTGTAACTCGTTGTGAATGATACGGAGCAGATCTTTATTATTCTTAGCGTAAACTTTTATCAGTAAATCATATTGCCCGGTAGTGTAGTAGCACTCTACCACTTCTGGGATTTTTTCAAGCTCTTTTACAACATAATCGAATGTAGAAGGAGATGTCAAAAATATACCTATAAAAGCGCAAGTCTCGAAACCAAGCTTTTCCGCCTCAATAATATATTCAGACCCCTTGATAACACCAAGATTTGTAAGTTTCTGAACCCTCTGATGAATGGCTGCACCCGAAACATTACAAGCACGTGCCACCTCCAAAAATGGAATACGTGCATTATCTACTATCATTTTGAGAATCTTCTCATCCAGTTCGTCTAAATCATGATGTGCCATACACTACTTTTAAATTGATATAAAAAAGGGTTATTATCTACAAAATTAAAATAAATGTTTCTTATTACAATAGAATTAAGGTATTAAATATAGTCGCCGGCAATAAATTAATTATACCGGCGACAATAATTATTATCTGTAAGTATATTAATCTTCGAGTAAATGTATAACCAGACCCGAACGTAGTTTAGGTTCAAACCAGGTGGTCTTTGGAGGCATGATATTTCCTGTATCCGCAATATCCATCAGCTGTTTCATGGAGACAGGGTAAAGAGCTAATGCAAGAGCCATCTCACCGCTGTCGACTCTCTCTTTCAATTCACCTAATCCTCTGATTCCACCAACAAAGTCAATTCTTTTATCGCTTCTCAAATCTTTAATACCCAGAATTTCATCAAGTATCAAATTGGAAGTTATAGTTACATCCAGCTGCCCTATTGGATCATTATCATCAAATGTACCGGGTTTTGCAGTTACACTAAATGACCTGCCATCAAGATAAATTGAGAAGTTATGCAGATTTTTTGGTCTTTGAATTTCAGAACCAGTTGGTTCGACTATAAAATTTCTTTCCAGTTTACTTATAAATTCGTCAGGAGTCAAACCATTCAGATCTTTTACAACACGATTATAATCGATAATTGTAAGTTGACTATCAGGGAAACATACAGCCATAAAATAGTTATATTCCTCATCACCCTTGTGATCCGGATTATTTTTAGCTTTCTCTGCTCCCACAAGCGCTGCTGCAGCAGATCTGTGGTGACCGTCAGCAATATATAGTGCCGGAATTGTTTCAAATATATCAGTTATCCTCTTGATATCATTATCATCCTTAACCAGCCAGAAGTGATGCCCCACTCCATCAACAGAGACGAAATCATACTCAGCCTTGCCCGAAATCACCTTTTCAACAATTGCATTGATCTCATCATTATCAGGATAAGAGAAGAATACCGGTTCCACGTTAGCATCAGTAATTCTTACATGCTTCATACGATCCTCTTCCTTATCGCGACGAGTTAGCTCATGTTTTTTGATAGCACCAGTCATATAATCTTCAACAGAAGCACCAAGCACGAGTCCGTATTGTGTTTTGCCATTCATGGTCTGAGCATACACATAATACATCTCCTTTTCGTCCTGAACCAGCCATCCGTTATCAATAAACTTAGCAAAATTTTCTGCTGCCTTCTCATAAACATCAGCATCATGTTCATCTTTCCCTACCGGAAAATCTATCTCCGGCTTAATGATATGATACAGTGATTTTTCGTTCCCCTCAGCCTCTTTTCTAGCCTCATCGGAATTAAGAACATCATAAGGACGTGATGCAACATCCTTCACCAATGCTTTTGGGGGACGCACACCCCTGAAAGGTTTTACCTTCATATAAAAGTTACATTTAAAAGTTTAAAAACAATCAAAAGGTTATTTATCACAAATGTAGTGATTTTATCCATAATAACCCGATAGTAAAAAGGAGATTTGAGGAAAAACAGTTACATTTGCTCACTCTATCAACAAACAAGACAAAGCCTTATGGTACAAATTGCAGAATCAAAAATAATTGAAGCCGCCGAAAAGGGAATGGATGAGTTCCTTAAAGTATTCACAGATGCTTACCTCGAAGAATTAGGAGGTGATATTACAAGCGAAAATATTGACAAGCTAAACGGCTATCAGCACACACTAATTGCGCTGAGGTTTTTCTCTGAAGAGATAAACGAAGGCGGTTTTGTTCAACTCATACAAAACGGCTACGGTGGATATGTACTTGATAATCCAACCGCTAAATCCCTGAAACTGATGGGAGCCAAAGGCTTATCTAAGATTCTGTATAAAGCCAAGGATATTTATGATGCCCACCGTGAAGAACTTGAGAGAGAAACAACTGAAGAGGAATTCATGGCTATGTATACAGAATTCGAACAGTTTGATGAGCTAGAAGAAAAATACTTCTATATTGAGGAAGAAGAAATAGCTATTGTTGCTCAGTATGTTGATGAGAATCTGGAAGATTTTGCGGAGATTCAAAAATAGACATTTGCTTCAGACTTATTAATAGAGTATGTAATTAAATCTCTGACATTTACATAATAATTATCCGGTATATATTTTGCTTTTAACGTGATCTTGTGTTCACCCTCGGTCAGGTCATAACTCCATACTACCTCATGACGGCGAATCAAAGATAGTGTGGGCATTTTTATTGTTTCAGTTAAAGCATCATCGATATAAAGCTCGAACTCAAGAACAGCATCCTCCTGCTTCCCTTCATAAGATGCATATCCGGTCAGAACAAATGCCGAGCCATTAAAATTGATATCTATTTCTTTTTGTGTCTGACTTAATCTTTTATTTAAACCTGCTCTCTCAATAGGATATACCCCCTCAAACCCCACTTCGAGAGGAACTGTTTCAGGCGACTGATATTTAATTATTACATCTTTATCAGTTTCTTCTCCACCATTTCTTTTTATTATTTCAATGGCTTGACTCATACCCTCTTCATAGACTTTATTAAGAGACATTTCGATGAACTGAAAATTCAAATCCTCCACTTTATCTAAACCTAACTTCCAATATTCAGGTATTGCATCATATCCAATCATTGTTCCCAAAATTCCCGCAGCATTTGCTGGATTACAGTCGGAATCATAACCACATCTTGTACTAATATCAATTGTTGCACCATAATCACCTTTCCCATATAATAATCCAATTACTATATATGCAGCATTAATTTTAGCATCAATATTAAATGGCATAAAAACTCCATCAGGGCAACCTATGTCATGTGTCCATCTCTTTTGAGCTTCAAACCATGCAAATTTCCAATCATCAGGATTGCTTTTATATGATTTTATAACATCATAGATGCATTGATAAAAATCACTTTGCTCCGGTATCACTTTCAATGCCTCCTCTACAATAAATTCAATATCATCATAAACAAAAGCTAAGGAGTACATAGCAGCAACATACATACCACCATAAAGACCATCTCCATAGTTCATGATTCTGCCTATTCTGTTACATATTTCAACTGCGGAATTTACCATTCCCGGAGACATAAGTCCGGCAAAATCTGCCTCAATCTGAAAATCTATATCATCTGCGTGGGGATTATTCTTCCAATACCCTGATTCTGGAGGCATTATACCATTCAATATATTATAGCGGGCTGCCTGATTTGCATGCCACAAAGGATATTCAGCATTAGCAAATGCAATAGCGTGTAATGAGTCAGGCGCATCAATACCATATTTCCGGAAAACATCAACAAAAGTCAAGTCCATATATACATCATCATACAAACCAGGTGAAATCTCATAATACCAAAGCATTCTTGTATCATCCCACGGTATAGGAATATGGTCATCAATCATTGTACCATTCCACTTGAATTCAGTTGGTCCCCCATATGTACATCCTATTACCTGACCAGCCCAACCACCTTTTATTTTATTTAGCAGCTCGGTTTTACTAATTTCTATCTCACTTGAACTGGTAATGCTTTTCGCCTTAGATTTGGAGTTTTCTGTTTTACAAGAGAAAAAAATCAAAACTGAAAATAGAGTAATTGAGAAGAGAAATATTTTTTTCATGATGGTATAAATTATGTCTGACAAATATATTTTTCGAATTTAACAGACCTTGCCTAAAAATAATTAACAGCATGGTTTATTAGAGCCTTAAACTGAAACTGTAAATTTATACAAAAACAACTTTATTTTAAAATTATTTCTTCAAACATCACAAGTTGTTTTACCACACATAAGTCGAACCATGCCTAAAGATTTAAAGTAATCCGAAATATTTAGCACAAATATTTGAAATGTTGTAGTTATGTTGTAGTTAAACAAAAAAGGAGTTATATCTTTCGATATAACTCCTTGATTTTCAAGTCGGGGTGGCGGGATTCGAACTCGCGACCCCCTGGTCCCAAACCAGGTACACTAACCGGACTGTGCTACACCCCGAGACTTTCAATAAAAAACGCATCAGAAATATCTGAATGCGGATGCAAAAGTACAACTTATTCTTTTAACAACAAACCTTTTTGGCATTTTTTATTTATAAAATCAGAAAAAACAATCACACCACTCTTTCACTAAGACATGAATGATGTGATTGATTGTTCTGTTTATGAATAAAAAGTAATGACTTAAAGCTTTCTAAACCACAGCAATTGATCTAATGGAACATCAAAAGAGAGAGTCTGTCCTCCTTCAATTATATCTCCATTGGCATCAACCCAATTACCCTCTGGTAATCTCACTTCTCTGCTATCTTCTGTGGTAATTATTGGGGCAACAAGAAAATTCTGACCTAACATGAACTGATCCTTGCAATCACCAAATCCTTGATCAGGAAACATAAACTCCATATTGGAGACTATTGGGAGGCCGGTTTTTGCACTCTCCTCGGCCAATTTGACTATTTCAGGAACAAATTTCTGTCGCAACTCAACAGCTTTTTTGACCGCACGAAAATGAACATCGTCAAGTATTCGCCATGGAGCTACTGAGAACTGCATCATTGGCATCAAGGCATGGCATTGTGCAGATCGTACAATTAGTTTAGGATCCAGCTTATCCGAGTCAACATCGATAAATGAACTGTAATCACCTCCACCTATCATATCAGGACAGGAGTATGAGTAGCCCAGCAATCCTGCAGTTGTGATATGTGGAATTAATAACTGTAAATCCTCCCATGTATGATGCTTATCACGAAGTCGCTCAACCAGTGGTTCATTACCCATTTTCCACATTGCTCGATATTCATTGAGAGGGTATTTCAGCCCCAATTCTCCCCATAGTCGTGCATGCTCATTTGAAGTGACATTTTTATATGATAAAACATTGTGTGTATAATACTCCGGATCTCCTGCATCGAGCTTGAATCCATCTATACCATACTCCAACATCATGAAATCGAGCTGCTCTTGAAACCATCCGAGTGCTTCGGGATTAGTGAAATCCATCACCATACTAAATCCATTCCACCATTCAACAATGGCCGGCTTTGTTGCCTTATCCCAGCTTAAATCTATGTTACCCATATTGTCCATAAGTACCCATTTGTTTTTCATCAAGAAACGTGCCTCTTCAGAGTCAGGTCGAATAAATGGGCATATCCAGATCATAACCTTGAATCCAAGACTGTGCAGTTCGTCCACCATAGCTTTGGCATCGGGAAAGCGATCTTTTCTGAATTCGAACCGGCCATAGTATGGTGCCCAGTTATCATCTATCATAAGTACACCTGGAGGGAATCCATTATCAATTATCTGATGTGCATAATCAAGAATATCCTTTTGATTTTGATTATAAATGAGTTCAATCCATGTGTTATATTGAGGACTGGTAAAAAGTAGCATTTCCGGAAGTTTATTTTTTGGGGGGAAATATTTGCCTGATGCTCCCAGATAGCCCTCTTTTAATGTATTACCATTTTTTTCAAGGTGAATTGGTTCACTATTTTCACTTATAACTATATGTTTTTCCCTAAATTCGAAAGCGAAAGGAGCTTCTGACCAAATATACCTTCCTTTATTGGAGATCAATAGTGGTGAAGCCTGATTCCCATAGGCATTACCATTAAGATTGGCTTTATAACCTTTTTCGAATGGCATTTTCTCACCCTCATTAACAGCTGCTCCATACCATAACTCATTCTCCTCAATTTCTATTATCTGGTTGTAGTCTGTCTGGTTTGCTGAGGTACAAAAAATTAACATCGATGTTAACATCAGCAATGTAGTAGTCTTTGCCAACATCGATAAACTTAGAATTCTTTTTAGCATAATTGTTTAAAAGTATGATTATTATATTTTTTCAAAAATCTTTTCTCCGGAATAATTCTCGCTCATATTTTCTGATGAAACATTGATTGTAATATTCAGATTGTTGTAACCGGTGGAAGCTTCCCAAACGTTATCATTGGCCAATCGTATGGAATAGGCAGGTTTTCCATAAAGCGCAGGTTCAGGGTCCGGCAGATGAAGGTATAGTTTATAATCTCCCTGGGGAATATTAATAGGCAAACCTACCTCTTCTTCAATTATTACATTCTCCAGCGGATGCCAGAAACGAGGTTCAACATCAAGCTGAATCTTATACTTCTCACCCGATTCAACGTTCTGAAGAATAAGTTCTACTAAACGTGGATTATATAGTGGAGCATAACCCAGGTTTTTAATCGATATACGAGATTTGAAAAGCCCACCCGGCTTAACATTATTGGTATATTCTCCCGATGAAAGTTGAAAACGATATCCCAACTCTCTTTTTATATTATCCATTCCTCCATCTGTAATCCAGGTATTATTCACACCTTTGTAATAATCTTCATTAAGGTATGTCCATCTTAGATAACGCATATCATTTTGAGCCTTTGTGGAAGTAGCAGGGTCAACACCATCAGGTGGGCATGTTTCTCCACCTATAGGTACATAAAGACACTCATTGTTAAGAAAAGCTTTATCCACTACAGGATTCTCATATGTTCCATAATCGGTTGAACTAGCCAGAAAGCAATCGTTATGATGTCCAACCCTTGAGATATCTGATCCTGTGAATGCCTCTTCCAGAGTCAGAGCAGATTTTCGATTAAAGTACTCCTGTTTGTATGCAGGGGTGCGTACCTGAATGGTTCTGTTTTTTGGTACTACCTGAAGCAGCTTTTTTATTACTTCTCGTCTGGAATTTGCATTATAAAGATCATTCGTTGAATAGTACCATTCGCCCCAGGACCCAATAAAGCCTGCCTGAACAGTGGCAATTACATCACTATTTTTTTCAAATATCGGTTTCAGTTGATCGAGGTGCTGTATAATTATTTCGAGCGACGCATCTGGTTCATCCTGTGCCTGAGAATAAGCAAAACGAGGAATTATTTTGATCCCTGCTCTTCTTGTAGTCTCAAAGTCATTATCTATTTCTTTCAGCGCATCGGATGAGAGAGGCTTGTCTTTGAAATTCTTCAGATAGAAATAGCGCATTACGAGAGATATGCCGCTGTTTCTGTAATTTGACACCTGTGTAAAGGATAATGCTCCTGACCCACTACCCGGCTCTATCAGCGAATACTTGTAAAAACCTCTCTCAGGATTTGGGAATATCTCTTCTGTAGGTTGATAGGTAACGCTTTTCAGCTCCCTAACAACTATTTTTTTATCATCTTCTTTACATGAAGTGACTGCCAACAGACAAGACAGTGTAATCAACAAAACATTCATTGTCATTTTCTCAAAGTATTTAAGTTATGGAGTAATGTGGTTTATTATACAAATTAAGCAAATATTATTGAGTTAACTATAATACTATGCTATCCATTGATATTATTAGTTACATAAAATTTCATTGCACAATTTTCCTCTGTAAAAATTATAGTATCTATTTACGATACTATTTTGTTAAAAGCATAAATAAGAATATATTGTTTGTTTATATTTGCATTTAGTTGATTTACTTAACCCTGAAAACATAATGACTACCAGAAGAAATTTCATAAAAAAAGCTGCAATTGGAACTGCTGCTGCATCTGTTGGAGGTGTTTTACCCGGCTTTAGTGCAAAAAGTTATAATAGTATTATTGGTGCCAATGATAAAATCAGAATGGCCGCAATTGGTGTCAATTCACGTGGCAATGCATTGGCAGAAGGTTTTGCCAATGAAAAGAATTGTGAAGTAACCTATGTTTGCGATGTTGATAATCGTGCAATGGATAAATGCTCGTTAACTGTTCTCAAAAATGGAGGTAACACTCCAAAGCAGGAAAAGGATATTCGTAAGCTACTTGAATATAAAGACATTGATGCTGTTTTTATTGCAACTCCTGAACATTGGCATGCTCCGGCTGCATTAATGGCTATGAAAGCAGGAAAACATGTTTACCTTGAGAAGCCTACCGGTCATAACCCCGCAGAGAATGAAATTCTAATGGAAGCTGTAAAAAAATACAAAGTTGTTGCTGCAACGGGTATGCAACGCAGGTCGTGGCCAAACGTTATTAACGCTGTTCAAGAGGTTAGAAGCGGTGCAATAGGTGATGTCTTCTTCAGTAAATGCTGGTATTCCAATAATCGACCCTCAATTGGTGTTGGAAAAGCAACCGAGGTGCCTGAGTGGCTTGACTGGGAGTTGTGGCAGGGGCCTGCACCAAGAGTCTCAAACTATAAGGACAACTATCTTCACTATAACTGGCACTGGTTTTATAACTGGGGAACAGGAGAGGCAGGCAACAACGGTGTTCACTTTATTGATGTTGTACGCTGGGCAATGGGATTAACCTTTCCAACAGCTGTAAATTCGTCTGGTGGCAGATACTATTATAATGACGATTGGGAGTTTCCCGATTCTCAGGTTATTAATTTTGAATTCGGTAATGAAAAATTGATAACGTGGGAGGGCAAGAGTGCTCATGGCAGAGGGATAGAAAACTCTTCTGTTGGTGCAATTTTCTATGGAAGTGAGGGATCTCTGGTTTTAGGTGGTGGAAATGCATATAAAATATATGACAAAAATGATAAAGAGATAAAAAACGTTACAAGTGATATGGGATTCACTGCAGGTGACACAATCAATCCTACACAACTACTTGACCACTATCATTTTTTGAATTTTCTTGATGGAATTCGTAAGGGAACAGCTTTGAATGCCGATATAAATGTTGGTTGTATAAGCTCAACTTTAGCTTTACTAGGAAATATTGCACAAAGAACTAAAAGCTCATTTATGACCAATCCTGTGAATGGCAGGATACTTGATAATAAAGAGGCTCAAAGCATGTGGGGCCGTGAATATCAGAAAGGTTGGGAAATGACTATTTAGTAATATATTGTGTGATTTCATAAACCCAGATTGGAGTTACTGAAGTTGGCTTAGCTACTGCAGCATGTGCGGCAAGCTGAGCAATCCATGCTTGGTATGGTGTGATTTTATCTGGCACATAACTATTTCCGAGAACTGATTTCCCAAACAACTTCTCATACCAGGTACAGGATGCTGTATATCTTCCATATGTTAATTCTAAATGATACCCATCTCTGCAAAATGTATCTCCCAGACTACTTGACCTGCCATTCTGGATAGCTGTTCCCACAGGTATTACAATATCTATTCCGGCTTTCTCTGCAGCTCTGAAAGAGGCGTCAATTATTGCATTGTGCATCTGGGATTGATAATTATTGTAATTTGCAAAACCTGAATGTGTAGATGACTGTTCATAAGCCCATGTCAGGTGCAATACAAACTGAACATTACTGTTTGTTGCGTTTTTTTTCACATACTCTTTTAGTTCATCGAGATAAGGAAAATATGATTCATAAATTCCAGCTTCTGAACTTACCTGCTGAAATGATATGTAATCCCAATCCTCATCTGTTATTGCATCAATCAGTCTGTAGTCGGGAGTTTCAGTTTTTACTCCATTGACAATCTTTCTATATGAATAGTTACTTGAATTATCCTTTGAATTATTATAATGTGTTTCTAATGAGCAACCTCCAATATACATATTACCAATTACTATGGTATCTCCATTAGCTTCCGCCAGTCCATAAAGGTAGTGCTCTATTGCATCATCTGAAAAACTATTGCCTATGGCCAGAAGCTTAATCTGTTTGCCATATATCGATGTTACTGATATTAGTATAGAAAGTATAAGTATAACAGATTTTCTCATAATCTTATTTTTATCAACTTTGGGTTAAGATCAATTTATTTATTGATGGAAAATAATAGTACTATTTTGTATTAATTGCTAAATTAGAGCTATACTTTTAAAAAACCAATTTTTTATTTAAGACATTTAATTAACCTATGTGCCTCTTCAGCACCTTTTTTATAGGTTTCCTCCATTAAAATAATCTTTCCTTCTTTTCTTTTACTTTCATCAGCTGCTTCAATATATGTGAAGATCTCCAGAGTTTCTTTTTCAGAAACGGGTGATACTCCAGACTTGAAAAACTCCAAAATATTTATTAGTAAAGGCTCATAACCAATATAAGGACCAACATTTAAAACACCCTCGGCAGTAAATGCTTGTCCCCCATATTCAGGTTTTCCTGTACGCATACCTCTAACTGTCCCTATTCTGCCATCCTCCCATAATCCAACTGATATATCTGTTCCCTCTGACGACATCCTATTGACAGCTTTACAACCTTCTCCCATAATAGTAAATAGTGTTTCGACGCCATGTATGCCATACCATGCCAGATCTGCATGAGAAGGCTCATAAGTGGCAGGTGAATAACAGTCAGCACCGATTACTTCACCATAGTCTCCTTTTCTTAGCTTTTGTGCTGCCTCAATATATCTTAATGAAGAGGAAGTAAAGAGTGGTACATTATACTGTTTTGCCAGTTCAAATATAGCTATTGCCTGAGCTAAATTGGCTCCTACAGGTTTATCTATGAATACTGTTTTCCCAGCTTTGAACACTTCATAAGCCTGCTCCAGATGCAAGTTACCATCATTCGTTTCCAGCATAACGAAGTCAACTTTGTTTAATAGATCAGCAATAGAAGGTACTATTTCTACCTCTAATGCCTTTACCTGTTCAATATATTCCGGGATACGTTTGTAACTGGACTCTATAGTTTTTGAACCATAGGGGTAAGCTGCTACAATTCTAAAATCTTTAAATTCCTCCTTTTTATCATCTCCATTTAAAAATCTTGTAAATGCAACTGAATGAGAGGTATCCAGACCAATTATTCCGATTCTATTCTGTGCTTGAGAAACAGTAATAATACCGAATAAAATTGCTATAAACAATGCTTTTGTTTTCATATATTTATCTTTAATACTAATATATGTAGTCTTTTTTCTAATTACTATCAAAATCCAATAGCGATGCACCATTAAGTATTGGAACTCTTATTATCAATTCAAAGGATCTCACAATATGATTAATAACTATTTAATGTAAAAATACAATTTTAACCCATATAAGATTCTTTTCACACTAACATTTTTAAAATTGGTAATTGCAGCGTTAGTATTCTGTTTCTTTCTTTTAAAAACCTCAAATTTAATTATCTTTGCTTTAATAAGTATTTAAACATTTTCTTATCACTTATACCCGATAAGTTAAAAATTACAGTCCGACAATGAGTATTAAACAAGAGAGTGCCTCCGGTTGGCTCAGTAAGAGAATGGCAGGTGCTCGTGGCTATTATATATCTGCCTCTTTTTTCACACTGTTAAGTGCTGGCTGTTTCATAGTCTTCAGCTGGTACTTGTCTGTATTTGCCGCTAACTGGCTCGACAATGGAATTATAGTTCCTGATACATTATTAATTGCATCTGCTTTTCTTGCAGGAAGATATCTGTTTGCTAATATAGAGTCGAGGTTGAATTATAATGCCGGTAATGCTATTGTTGCCAATATTAAAAAGGAGCTTTTCCCGGTTCTTTTACATGACAATAAATTAAGCTCTACCGATAGTGCACTATATGTAACTAAAGTAAGCGATGATTTAAAACCATATTTTTCATTTTTTGTCCCATACTCAGTTGCTACAGTTCTGGTTAGCATATTATTACTGGTGATCTGTTTCTTAACAGAAAAATGGGTTGCAATGATACTCATGATCTCTTTATTCGTAATCCCAATACAGATGGCTGTAATAGGAATAGGTGCTGAATCAATTCACAAAAAACACACAGATCTTTTTCTGAAATACTCTGCTGTTTTTTATAACAGGATAAAAACTATTGCTGAAACAGTTAACCTGGATAATTTTATACCTCAGTACAAATTCCTGTCACGTAAAAGTGAAGAACTTAATAAAGCTACAACAGATGTAATGAGGGTAGCTATACTGTCATCAGCTATTCTGGAATTATTTGTAACAATTGCTATTGCGGCAATTGCAATTTATCTCGGCATGAGCTTGATGGGGATAATGAATGGTCCGAATTATGGAATGGGTTATAACTTCGGAACTGCCCTGTTTTTATTGACTATTACACCATACTTCTTCTTCTATATTAGAAAGTTTGTGAGTGCGTATCACGACCGCAATAAGGCTCTGGCAGCAGCAGATTTACTTATGCCTATGCTTAAAAATAAAAATGTTTATATTAAAGATAGCATGGATGAACCCTGTAGTAGTCTTATAATTGAAGATCTTAATTTCTCATATCCCGACTCACCAGTTAAAGTTTTACATAATATCAACCATAAATTTCCGGAAAGAGGACTTGTACTGGTGAAAGGTATCTCCGGTTCGGGAAAATCTACTTTGCTGAAGATCTGTACGGGAAGTCTTCAAGTGAGTGAAGGGATCATTGAAGTGAATGGGAAGGATAATTCCTGGTCACAACAATGGTTGAAAGAAAACAGTTCATATATGAATCAGTTCCCTTTTATTTTTGATGGATCTTTGAGATATAACGTATTTCTGAAAAAAGAGATAGAAAAGGGGATTAATTACCCAGAATTTATGAACAATATTTTAATAAAAAAAGAGAATGGATGGGATACCGAACTCACTAATAATGGGGTACAGTTATCGGGTGGTGAGCGGCAACTTGTCACTCTCGCCAGAATGATGCTCCATCCAAAACCGGTGGCCATTTTGGATGAACCAACATCTAATCTTGACTCTTTAACAACTGAATTGATCATATCTGAGATTGTGAAAATGGCTGAGGAGCGACTAGTGATTGTAGCCTCTCACGAACAGCGTTTTGAATTGTTTGCCGATAATGTTATTAACTTAAATTGGGGAGAGCAGATGAATTATGCGTGATTTTGTTTTTACACATATTATAAAGCCTTTCAAGGACAAATGGTTGAAAGGATTCACTTTACTGACATTATGGACTATCGCTTTTGTTGCTCTTCCTTCAATCTCAGGATGGTTCCTGGCAATATGCAGTGTAGTATTTGTAACTGCTAACACAGCTTTTGCTTATCTTATTCCGTCTGCAATAATACGCCTATTATCTCTATTTCGTACAGCTACTCGATATTTCGAACGTTTAGAGAATCATAAAACTACCTTAAGTGTTCAGCAGAGTCTTCAGCTGAACATATTCAAATCTATTGCACGACTGCCATTTATAAAAAAACAGGTTAATAACAACTCTTCATTGCTCGAAAACAGCACTCATGGAGTTGATCAGTTGTTAAATCATATACTTCTGTGGATATTACCCTTTACAGCTCTATTATTAACTATAGCTGTTTATTTTATATTTCTTCTGTTCTTTTCAAGAGTGATTGCAATAGAATTTATTATCTCTTCAGCAATTTTACTGTTTCTGATTCCTCAAATCATTTTTAGGAGAAACAGGATTTTAAGTGGAAAATTGAAGTCACTCCGTGTAGTTAATCATCAGAATCTTATTCAAAGTTTCAGAGGTAGGATAGAAATATCTAAGTATAAACTTGAAGATAAAGCTATTGATTCACATGAAAAGAATAGACTTAAAATTGAGGGGCTAGAAAAAAAGCTGCAGTTTAACTCATTTAATCTACAGCTTATTGTAGGCCTGGGCTTTAGTTATATAGCCGCTTTTCTGCTTTGGCATTCAAGTAAGCAACCATTGGATGCACCTATTGCAATTGGAATATTTTTCGGTATTATGGCACAGGCTGAACTTTCTGAAATATTATTTGCCGGTAAATCAGAGAGAAGTTCGGTAGAGCAAGAGGCGAAAGATATGGAAGCTTTATTTGAAGAGGGTTCTATACCTGTTAAAGTTATACAGGTGAAATCACAACTTAAATTATTAAGTTTAAAAGATATAGAGGCTGTTATTCCGGATACAACGGTACATATTGGTCCAATTTCATTCGATATCAGAAATAGTGAATGGGTTGCTGTATATGGTAAAACAGGCAGGGGTAAGAGCACTCTTTTAAATAGTCTATTCTATCCCGAATACAGAGAAAATGGGTTAATAACCTGGAATGATGAAGATGAACTTATAAATCTTCCTGTTCCTACTGTAATATATGTGACGCAGAAAGCTTATTTGCTAACCGGTACTCTACGTGAGAATTTCGAAGGTTATCCTGATGAAGAAATTGCAAAGGTTTTGGATATGGTGGATCTTACTTCATGGTGGATTGCTCTGCCTGATGGATTGGATACATGGATTGGAGAAAATGGTGAAACACTAAGTGGTGGTCAGAGGAAAAAACTGCTGCTTGCACAGGCTCTGCTTAAAAGACCTCAACTCCTTGTTGTGGATGAACCAACTGCCGGTATTAGTACTGAAAATGCTATTGAGATATTTAAAAATATCAGGTCTGATTACCCAGATATTTCTATCCTTATGGCTACTCATATGAAAGAGTTTGAGTCTGTTGTTGATAAGGTTATAAGGATTTAATGTCATTTTTGATTTTATTATGTACATTTGCAGTTAAATTTTAATGTAAATCAACGGAAATCATTTATGTACAGAAGTAAGACATGTGGCGAGTTACGACTGACCGATGTAAACAGTGAAGTAACATTAGCAGGATGGGTATCTAAGATTCGTAAGATGGGTGGTATGACTTTTATTGATCTTAGGGATCGATATGGCATAACACAGCTTTCATTCAATCAGGAGGTGAATAATAACCTATGTGAACAGGCTAATAAGCTTGGGCGCGAGTGGGTTATTCAGGTTAATGGTATAGTTAAAGAGCGTAGCAGCAAAAACAGCAATATTCCTACGGGAGACATTGAGATTATTGCTACGGAACTTACTGTATTGAATGCTTCCAAAACTCCTCCGTTTACTATTGAAACCGAGACTGATGGTGGTGATGAACTTCGTATGAAGTATCGTTATCTGGACCTGCGTCGAAGTGTGGTTCGTCAAAATCTGGAGCTTCGTCATAAAATGACTTTTGAAACTCGTCGCTATCTCGATGAAAGGAACTTCCTTGAGGTTGAAACTCCTGTACTTATTGGTTCTACACCTGAAGGTGCACGTGACTTTATTGTTCCTTCAAGAATGAATCAGGGTGAGTTTTATGCACTTCCACAATCACCTCAACTATTCAAACAGTTGTTGATGGTTTCAGGATTTGATCGCTATTTCCAGATTGTTAAATGTTTTCGAGATGAAGATTTAAGAGCTGACAGGCAGCCGGAGTTTACTCAAATCGACTGTGAGATGTCGTTCGTTAATCAGGAGGATGTTCTCAACATGTTCGAGGGCCTTACAAAGCATCTTTTCAAGAATATTAAAAATATTGAACTTCCGGATTTTCCCCGTATAAGCTATGCTGATGCAATGAAATTGTATGGTTCAGATAAACCTGATATTCGATTTGGTATGACTTTCACCGAAATCAAGGATTTAACAACTGGACAAGGTTTTGGGGTGTTTGATGATGCAGAATATGTTGCTGCAATTTGTGCAGAAGGGTGTGCTTCTTATACCCGCAAACAGGTTGATGAGCTGACTGATTTCGTGAAAAGACCTCAGGTTGGTGCTAAAGGTCTGATCTACGTCAGATATAATGAAGATGGTACAGTTAAATCTTCAGTAGATAAGTTTTATAGTGAGGAGATTCTTAAAACATGGATCGAAAGATGTGATGCAAAACCAGGTGACTTACTGCTTGTACTTGCAGGTGAAACTGAAAAAACGCAGAAACAGTTGAATGAACTTAGACTAGAAATGGGTAATCGTCTTGGTTTGAGAGATAAGAACGATTACAAATGCTTGTGGGTTGTTGACTTCCCTCTTCTTGAGAAAGATGAAGAGCTAGGTCGTTTCTTTGCCAAACATCATCCATTTACATCTCCTAAACCTGAGGATATTCCACTTCTGGACAGTGATCCAGGTGCTGTACGCGCAAATGCATATGATATGGTAATTAACGGAGTTGAAATTGGTGGAGGTTCTATTCGTATTCACGATAGCCAATTGCAGCAAAAGATGTTTTCTGTCCTTGGCTTTTCTGAAGAGCAGGCAGAATCACAATTTGGCTTCCTTATGAATGCTTTTAAATATGGTGCTCCCCCTCATGGAGGTATAGCATTTGGGTTGGATAGATTTGTATCGATATTCGCAGGACTTGACAGTATTCGTGATACTATTGCATTCCCGAAAAATACAGCTGGCCGTGATGTTATGATAGACGCACCTTCAAAAGTAGCACTGGAGCAGCTTGACGAACTAGGAATTATGCTTAAGCCTATTGAATCAAAATAAAACTCTCTGACAATAATGAAATAAAAAATAAAAGCTGCTAATAAGCAGCTTTTATTGTAATAAAATCCTGTTTAATTAATAGTTACAAAACGTATCCTTCTGTATATGTTTTATTGAACAGACGATTTGCATCTGCTTCAGGGTCATCTACAAACTTTTCTGCTGCAGGATCCCATTTAATTGGTCTGCCAAGATCATAAGCGATATTACCTAGTGTACAAACTACACATGAACTGTGGCCTACTTCTACTGGTACTGCGGGTTCTGTTCTGTTTTTAACTGACTGAATGAAATTAGTTAGGTGAGGTATTTGGGTTTCGTAAGCTCCAGTAGTTTCTTCAACCTTAACTGGTAATAAGCTATCATCAGATGCTAAGAAATGCTCTCTTGAAACTTCAATCCAACCTTTATCTCCCCAGAATTTAACACCTTTAGTCATCTGATCGTTAAATGGCTCTTCTGTCATTACAACACCATTTGCATATTTGTATGTAAGGAATTTGGTATCCTGATAACCTGCTGGAATAATTTCAACCGGTCCGTTACCATCCATTTCCAAACCCCATTGAGCAATATCAAACATATGAGCACCCCAGTCGGTAGTAAATCCTCCACCTAACTCTTTATACCAGCGCCATGCTCCCCAAATTTGCTCATTCTGCTCAGGTTCAATTGTGATTACAGGATTGAGTTGTGAATTGTAGTGTACATATTCAGATGGTCCTAACCATAGTGGCCAGTTTAAATCAGCAGGTATAGGTTCTTCCGGCAGATCGTAAGGTGTTGGTGGTGCTCCAACATAAGCATTAATTCTTTCAATTTTTCCAAGTTTGCCTTCCTGTACCATTCTAACAGCATGCTGGAAATTAGCATCGGAACGTTGCTGGCTGCCTACTGCTAAAATAACGCCATTAGACCTTACAGCCTTAATCAGTTCTTGACCCTCTTTTATTGTGAATGTCAATGGTTTTTCAAGGTATACATCTTTCTTCGCCTTACATGCCTGAATAGCAATGAATGCATGCCAATGATCAGGCGTTGCTATCACAATAGCATCTATATCATCACGCGCAATTAAATCTGTGTAATTTTCATAGACATCTACCACTACTTCATTTTCACTGCTTGAGTAGTATTCGCTAACTCTCTTTTTAAAACGCTCTCTTTTAACACCATATACATCACAGCCAGCTACTACTTTTACATCGGGCATACCTATGTATCCATTCAACAGGTACATTGCCTGCTGTCCCAGCCCTATAAAACCCAAACGAACTAATCCTTCGGCTGAGGTTGATTCTTTACTTTGTTTGCATGATGAAAGGAATTGTGGAAAGGCAGCAACTCCAACTACTCCAACGGCAGCCGTTTTGATAAAATTTCTTCTTGTTAATTGATTACTCATGACTTTAGATTATTATTGTTTAAACTACTTTTCAGATATTTTAATTGCAAATATATAATTTTTTATTATCTATTTGCATTTTTAACATGGAAATGTATTATTTACTAAAAGATTAAATCATGCTCTCCAGTTTCCCTCTGTCCAAAACTTTGACTTCTCTTTTATAAATAGATATCAACTCTTCTCTGATCATATCTCCCAAAGTGCGTGCAAGTGAAGGACGCTGCACTCCAAAATATTCGGCCAACTGACTTTGAGTCCTTCTTAATATGAAAGTGTTACTTTGTGGTGTTGTGTTTTCAAGTATATATAGCGATAATTTACCTTTTAATGATTTGATAGACATCATCTGAACCTTCTTGGAAAGAAAAACAGTCATATTTGAATTTAATTCCATGAAATTGGTAAGAAGTTGCTCGTTATTCATCATCTCCTTTAACCATAGCGTTTTAGGAATTATGTAAAACTCACTTTTCTGCATAGATATAACATCAACAGGATATCTGTTTTCGGTTGCTACAAGAAATGCAGGAGCTAAGGGTCGTACTGGTTCGATAAATTCTATTTCAACAACATTACCATCCTTGGTCACCATCTCCGTTCTGACCAACCCCTCAACAAGTATGTAAAGTGAATGAATTATATCACCCTGACGGACTACATGCTGACCTTTCTCAAATGTTACAACTTCATTTACTGAACGCGATAGGATCTCATCAATTTCACTCTTTGTTAAGTCGTAAAATAGGGGACAAGCAAATAATTCCATTTTCATTGATTGTTAGAAAACAAAGATACATAAAAAACTGCCCCTTCTATTTAATAAAATAGGTTAAAATGATCAGTTGTAACATTGGTTACACAATTGAAGAATTGAAGAAGGTAATTTTGGGGCAGAATATTTAAAATATATAACTGAAAATGGAGAAAATGTTTTGTTATCAATGTCAGGAAACCAGTAAGAATGAAGGTTGTACTATAATTGGAGTTTGTGGTAAGACAGCTGATGTGGCCAATTTACAAGATCTGCTAATGTTTCTGTGTAAAGGTATTTCTCATTATACTATGAGACTTAGAAAACTTGGCATCGAGATATGTGAGATTGACAGGTTTATAGTGGACAGTTTATTTATGACCATTACCAATGCAAATTTTGATAAAAGTAGATTTATTACCCGGATATTGATGGCCTATGAGATGAGAAACGCTGCCAGAGAACGCCTGATTTCAGCTGGAGGCAAAATAGATGACATCAAATTTGATGGTGCTCACTGGATTGGTGAAACTGAGGAAGAGATGGCAGAAAAAGCATTGAAAGTGGGTATATTAACAAGTGAAAATATTGATATCAGATCACTTCGTGAATTAACAACATATGGCTTGAAAGGAATGGCTGCGTACGCTGAACATGCTTATAATCTAGGTTACACTGATAGTAAGATATACAGTTTTATACAAAAAACTTTAGTGGATTTAACTGATGACACTCTCTCCATTAATGATCTGACAACTCTTGTTCTAGAGACCGGCAAGTATGGTGTACAGGTAATGGCATTACTTGACAGGGCAAATAAATCCAATTATGGAAACCCGGAGATTACCAAAGTAAACCTTGGTGTTAGAAATAATCCAGGTATTCTTATTAGTGGACACGACTTGAAGGATATGGAGGAGCTTCTCAAGCAGACTGAAGGTACAGGTGTTGATGTTTATACTCATAGTGAAATGCTTCCTGCACATTATTATCCGGCGTTTAAAAAATATAGTCATTTTGTGGGTAATTATGGTGGTGCTTGGTGGAATCAGATCAATGACTTTGAGACATTTAATGGAGTTTTCCTATTTACAACCAACTGTATTGTTCCTCCAAGAAAAAATTCTACTTATGGAGATCGAGTATATACAACAGGTGCATCAGGGTTCGGGGGATTTAAACATATTGAGGATCGCAATGATGGTCACCCTAAGGATTTTTCTGAACTTATTGAACATGCTAAAAGATGTAGTGCACCCACAGAGATTGAAAATGGAGAAATAGTGGGAGGTTTTGCTCATAACCAGGTAATTGCTTTATCAGATAAAATTGTGGAAGCTGTTAAAAATGGTGCTATTCGTAAATTCTTCGTTATGGGTGGATGTGATGGACGAGTAAGAGGTAGAAATTATTATACTGAGTTTGCTGAAAAGTTGCCTAATGACACTGTAATTCTGACTGCTGGTTGTGCAAAGTATCGCTATAATAAACTGCCGTTAGGAGATATAAATGGTATTCCACGTGTGCTAGATGCTGGACAATGTAACGATAGTTATTCGTTAGTTAAAATTGCACTTGCCTTGAAAGACGCTTTCGGACTAGATGATCTAAATGACCTTCCTATTGTATATAATATTGCATGGTATGAACAGAAAGCTGTTATTGTTTTACTTGCGCTACTTTCTTTGGGCGTCAAGAATATTCATCTGGGCCCCACTCTACCTGCTTTCCTTTCACCTAATGTAGCAAATGTGCTGATTAATATGTTTGGAATCTCAGGGATAACAACTGTGGATGAAGATTTAAAGGTTTTAATGTAAAATTGATCACTACTAAATTAAAAAATATCGATATGAGCGAATTTATTAATAACTCAACAATGCGCAAAGAGAAGCTTCGCAGCCTTTTACTAGAGCTTCACAATGGAGGAAATCCTGCATTGCTGCGTCGACATCTTATTAATGCACTTAGAAATATTCCCTATAACGAAGTTGTAGAGGTTGAACAGGAATTAATAACAAGTAATTCACTTACTGAAAAGGAGATTCTGGAGTTTTGTGATTTACATACTGCTGTACTTGATGGAAGTATTGACTTAGATGGAGCAAAAGATGTACTTCCTGGACATCCTGTAGATACTTTCATTAAAGAAAACAGTGCGATCCGTAAGCAAATAGAAGCTTATAGAGTGGTAAGTAAAGAAATAGATAACATAACAGACTCTGAGGTTCCTGGCTATGTTCTTCAGCTTCGTTCTATTTTCAACAATTTTTCAGATATAGATAAGCATTACAAAAGAAAAGAGTATCTTCTTTTTCCGTTTCTTGAAAAGCATCTTATTACCGGACCTCCTAAAGTAATGTGGGGGAAGCATGATGAGACACGTGAGCTTCTTAAGAAATCTCATGAAGTACTCACCTCTCCTATCACTAATTTAAAGGATTTAAGACTAATTCTCATCAACTCACTTGACATTACTGTTGAAATGATTGAAGGAATGATTAAAAAAGAGGAGGAGATTCTTTTCCCTATGTCGATGGATACATTGAATGAAGAGGAATGGTATAAAGTATATCAGGAAACTCCTGAATTCGGATACTGCTTGATTGATCCGGAAGATGAGTGGGCTCCGGCAAATATGAAAGTAGAAAAGCAGACTTATGTTCAGACTGATGGGATAAGATTATCTTCAGGAGCTTTTAACATTAACGAACTTGAAGCTCTTTTCCAATATTTGCCTGTTGATATAACTTTTGTAGATAAAGACGATAAGGTTAGGTTCTTTTCACATAGTCCCAACAGGGTATTTGAACGAAACCGTTCAATAATAGGTCGTGATGTAAGGATGTGTCACCCACCGGGCAGTGTACATGTTGTGGAGCAAATACTAACTGATTTCAAAAGTGGTAAGGAAAATAAAGCTATTTTCTGGATATCAGGATTCCAAAAAGATCGGTTTATTGTTATTGAATATTGTGCCGTTCGTGGTAAGGATAATGAATATCTAGGTGTTCTGGAAGTAACACAGGATATTACTAAACTACGAAGTTTGGAAGGTAACCAGCGACTATTATCATATGAGAAAAAATAACATAGCTCTGTAAAGTATTTAACAAACAGATTGTTAACAAGTAAAGCCGGCAATATTGCCGGCTTTACTATTATCAACTCATTATTCACCTCTATTTTTTCAAATATAAAGTCAATCTATTAGAGATTTGGGTTTACGCTATTCCACTGATCGGTAGTAGGAATAATACCCATAGAAATAACTTCATCGCGTAATTTAACAAGATGGCTGTAACTCTGTTTCAGTTCAGCTAATTCAGCTTCTGTACCATTTACTTTACCAAAAGAAACACCATTCTTATCAAGTGTTGTTTCCATTGCCATCATGATATGCTCGAAACCTTGCTCATTCACATAACAACCTGCTGGCCAGCGGAAAGCTTCACCACCCATAGTTGCACGTATCATCTCAACAGATGTATAAGCTGGACTCTGGAATGAAGAACGACCTCTCAACTTAATGATATTTGCACCACCTTTAGTAACACGAGTTTTAAGTTCAGCCCATTCTTCATTGGTAAGTGCATCTGTACCAATCAAATCGGTTAATGGTTTACCATCTACTTTAGCAGTAGAAGCAAATACAGCCATCTGTTCACCATGACCACCATATGTACGTGCATTAGTAACTTTATTTTGGGCTACACCAAAATGTTTAGCCAGTTCACTTTGTAATCTTGTACTATCTAACGCAGCTAATGTAGTAACTTGTGAAGGTTTAAGGCCTGAGTAGATTAATGCTACAAGACCAGTGATGTCTGCAGGATTAAAGATCACAGTCAAATGTTGCAATTCAGGACAGTAAGATTTAATATCTTTTCCTAATTGTGCTGCAATTTCAGCATTACCTTTCAGCAAATCTTCACGTGTCATGCCATTTTTACGTGGTGCACCTCCGGATGAAATCATATACTTGGATCCGGTAAATGCCTCTTTTACATCTGATGAGTATGTAAAATTGATATCATCGAAACCACAGTGACGCATTTCTTCAACTACTCCTTCAAGTCCTTTTTCAAAAGGGTCATAAAGGCAGATGTTTGGAGTTAAACGCATCATGGCAGCTGTTTGTGCCATATTGGAACCGATCATACCGGCAGCTCCTACAATTGTTAATTTGTCGTTCGTTAGAAAGCTCATAATTGATTAATATTTAAATGTTAGTGATTCTGCTTTAACAAAGTGATTTAGGACTTCAAATATACGAAATATTGCCATATCACCATCTATGCATTTTAATAAAATTCACTAAAATACGCACTGAAAGAAGTGTTTAAAGCAAACTCCAAGCAACTGTAAGTCCAGCCATTACTATAGAAACCATACTCATAAGTTTTATAAGGATGTTAAGTGAAGGACCTGAAGTATCTTTAAATGGATCACCAACTGTATCGCCTACTACTGCAGCCTTATGGGCATGACTACCTTTGCCTCCCAGATTTCCCATTTCGATATACTTTTTAGCATTATCCCATGCACCTCCTGAATTTGCCATAAATATAGCCATTACAAAACCTGTACCTAATCCTCCGGCTAAGAGTCCCATTACACCCGAAACTCCCATAATCAATCCTGTAACAATTGGAACAGTAACAGCAAGCAATGATGGGAACAGCATTTCTCTCTGAGCTCCTTTAGTAGAAATAGAAACACATCTTGCATAATCAGGTGTATCCTCACCTGTAAGAATTCCTTTAAATTCACGGAACTGGTAACGTACTTCCTCAACCATATTTCTTGCAGTCCTTCCAACTGCGTTCATTGTAAGGCCACAAAACAGAAATACCATCATTGAACCTAGGAAAATTCCAGCTAGTACTTTTGGATTCATTAATGTAACCTGGTAGTAATTCATAAAATCAACAAAACTTGCTTTTGCTACATCAACTGTATGACCATCAGCAAATTCAAGTACATTGTCATTTACTCTTAAGAGAGCAACTCTAATCTCCTCTACATAGGAAGCCAGTAAAGCCAAACCGGTTAAAGCTGCTGAGCCTATAGCAAATCCCTTACCGGTTGCTGCTGTTGTGTTACCTAAAGAATCCAACATATCTGTTCTTCTTCTTACTTCAGGATCCAAGCCACTCATTTCGGCTATACCACCTGCATTATCAGCAATTGGTCCATAAGCATCTGTTGCAAGTGTTATGCCCAGAGTTGAAAGCATTCCTACAGCTGCAATTGCAATACCATATAGCCCCATGCTTACATTCTCGGCTGTAAGCATATGAGTAACATCAAACCGAATAGCTGACAGATATGCAATCAGAATAGCTACAACAATAGATAGTACAGGTATTACAGTAGAAATAAATCCAGTACCAAGTCCTGATATTATTACAGTAGCTGGTCCTGTTTTTGCACTGTTTGCAATTTCAATAGCCGGTTTATGAGATGATGATGTAAAATACTCTGTTCCTTGTCCAATGATTATACCTGCCAAAAGACCAGTTATTACAGAGAATGACAATCCTATCCAATTACTGAAACCTAATATATAGAGTATCCCAAAAGTGAATATAGCTATAAATAGTGCACTTATATTAACTCCTCTGTTAAGTGAATCCATAAGTTGTTTAACAGTTGCATCCTCTTTGGTTTTTACCAGGTATATCCCAAGAATTGAAAGAAAAACACCAATAGCGGCAATCAGCATGGGTGCAAATACTGCATTTTCCTGCATAGTTGGATTAAGAGCAAAAGCTGATGCTCCTAATGCTGCAGTAGATAATATAGATCCACAATACGATTCATAAAGATCAGCTCCCATACCAGCAACATCACCAACATTATCTCCAACATTATCTGCTATGGTAGCGGGATTACGCGGGTCATCTTCAGGAATACCAGTCTCCACTTTACCAACTAAATCAGCACCAACATCCGCCGCCTTTGTATATATTCCCCCACCAACACGGGCAAAGAGAGCCTGAGTTGAAGCACCCATACCAAATGTCAGCATCGTAGTAGTTATCATAATTAATTTATGTCCATGATCTGCATTATCAACAAAAAAATCAAGTATCAGATACCAGAGTGAAATATCCAACAAAGCAAGTCCAACTACAACAAGTCCCATTACTGCTCCTGAACGGAATGCAATTCTTAATCCACTGTTCAATGATTTCTGTACTGCATTGGCAGTTCTTGCTGAAGCATAAGTAGCAGTCTTCATACCAAAAAATCCTGCAAGTCCGGAGAAGAATCCTCCTGTTAGAAATGCAAAGGGCACCCACTTATTTTGTAGTCCAAAAAATGACATTGTCACAAAAATGAGAGAGAGAATAATAAAAACAATAATTACAACCTTATATTGTTGTTTCAGATAAGACATTGCTCCCTCACGTATAAAACCGGCTATTGTCTTCATCTTTGGAGTGCCTTCATCCTTTTTCATTAAACTTCTGAAAAAATAGAATGCGCATAATAATGCTGCAATTGATGCAATCGGAACTAAGTAAAAGTAATTCATAGGTTGGTATTTAGAGTTTTACATTAAATTGGTATTATTTGCAAAGATGATAATTTTAATTTATAAAACTGTAAAAATTATCCGGAAATAAAGGTCAAAAAAAACCACCCTGGATGTCAGGGTGGTTATAAACTGAGCTACAAGACTATTATTTAATCTTCTTATAACCATATACTGCTCTATCACCGAGTTCTTCCTCAATACGAAGCAGTTGGTTATATTTTGCCATACGATCTGAGCGACTGGCAGAACCTGTTTTTATTTGTCCTGCATTAGTTGCAACTGCGATATCAGCAATCGTAGAGTCTTCAGTTTCACCTGAACGGTGTGAAGTAACACTAGTATAGCCATGTCTGTGAGCCATTTCTATAGCGTCAAGAGTTTCAGAAAGTGTACCAATCTGGTTTACTTTAATTAGAATTGAGTTAGCGCAACCCTCTTTGATTCCTTTCTTAAGAAAATCAACATTAGTAACAAACAAGTCATCACCTACCAACTGACATTTGCTGCCGATTTTATCTGTAAGTAACTTCCAGCCTTCCCAGTCGTTTTCATGCATACCATCTTCGATTGAATCGATTGGGTATTTTGTTATAAGCTCTTCTAAGTAAGCAACCTGTTCTTCACGACTACGTTTTTTGCCATTTTCACCTTCAAATAAAGAGTAATCGTAAATACCATCTTTATAGAACTCTGATGCAGCACAGTCTAAAGCAATTGTAACATCTTCAGCTGGTTTATATCCTGCATTCTTGATTGCAGTAAGAATTGATTCAAGTGCTTCCTCTGTACCACCGCTTAAGTTAGGAGCGAAACCACCTTCATCACCAACAGCAGTGCTTAATCCTTTATCATGAAGTACTTTCTTCAATGCATGGAATACCTCAGTACCCATACGAAGACCTTCCTTAAATGATTTTGCTCCTACAGGACGAATCATAAATTCCTGGAAAGCAATAGGAGCATCTGAGTGTGATCCACCATTGATGATATTCATCATAGGAACAGGTAAAACATAAGTATTTGTACCACCAATATATCTGTAAAGGGGTAATCCAAGATAGTTAGCAGCTGCTTTTGCTACTGCAAGAGAAACACCTAAAAGAGCATTAGCACCCAAGTTAGATTTTGTTTTAGTACCGTCCAGTTCTAGAATTTTTGCATCAATCTGAGTCTGTTCCAATACATTCATACCAATTAAAGCAGGAGCTATAATATCGTTGATATTTGCTACAGCTTGTAAAACACCTTTACCCAGGTAACGGCTCTTATCACCATCACGAAGTTCTAATGCTTCATTCTCACCTGTTGAAGCGCCTGATGGAACAGCTGCACGACCAAATGCACCCGATTCTGTTAATACATCTACTTCAACTGTTGGATTACCTCTTGAATCCAAAATCTCTCTTCCTAAGATACTTACAATTCTCATGTTGTTGATTTTTATATGTAATAAAATAGTTCTAATGAAATGGATCATTAATTAACTTAACAATCCTACTTGACTGAGTTACAACCTAATACCTTCAATCTTATATTATAACTTTTAATACCGCAAATATACATATTTTTCCTGTAAAACTCTCTGTTTATTAATTAGAATGTCATAATTCTATTAAACAGTTATAAAGCAGCATTAACAGTTTCAATTAGTGCACTCATATTTGAGGTGATGAGTTTTACTGAAATAGCCATGAGTATCACACCAAAAAACTTTCGGAGTATATATGCCCCACTCTCACCTAAAAGTTTCTTCACCTGATCCAGATACCTCAATACAAGGTAAACTATCACTAGGTTTATGAGAACAGCTATAATTATGTTTATGGTGTGGAATTCAGCTCTCATAGTAAGAAGAGTGGTAAAACTTCCTGGTCCGGCAATTAGTGGGAAAACAACCGGAAAAAGTGTTGAAGAGTTATCAGCAGATGGATTGTCATTTCTAAAAATCTCTACTCCGAATATCATCTCTATTGAAATAATAAGCAACACAACAGCTCCGGCCACAGCAAATGAAGAGATATCAACCTGAAAAAGTCTGAGTAATCCCTCTCCTATAAACAGGAATCCTATCAATATAATTGAAGAGTAAATAGCTGCCTTCTCCGCATGAATTGTTCTCCCCTGACTTCTTAAATTCAGGAAAATTGGCACAGAACCTGTAGCATCAATAATTGCAAACAAAACCAAAAAAGCACTTACTATTTCAACCCAGCTAAAAGCAAACATATAATAATGATTTTAGAATAATGAAAGGATAAACTTACAATTTGAACACAAAAATAATAAATTACATCAATACATCAAACAGTAGATTCTATTTTGTCAGTTATCATAGTGATTTTTTCAAGTTTAAAAGGTTCAGGATGTACATAATTTAAGTATTTTACTATCCTGAAAGCATTAAAGTTATGAAAAAACCTTTTCACAAAACTATTCAGTGTCGCACAATTTTCATTGCAATCCTTTAATAATTTCAGATAGTCGATTTCGTTTAAAAAATCAATCAAAACAGGATGTAATTCGGCTACCTTTAAAGTTATAATTTCTTCATCCTTCTTGAAGAAGAACTCTTTCATATCAAAAAACCTTTTAAGCTCTTTAAAAGACTGTCTAGAATATACCTTAAGAACACCGTCAGGTTCATCCAGAATCTTTTGTATTGCCGGTCCAGTGCCGAAAGGAACACGTTCTGAAAATCTTGCAAGGGGATAAACAAAAGTCTCTTTAAGCAATTTCACCCCACCTAATTGAAACACTTTCTGTAGAAAATAAAAGTCCTCCCCTCCCTGCTGACGCCCCATACCCCCAACTCTCACATAAGCATTTGCTGATACTGCAAACGCTGAACCTATCGTATGATAGTAATAAGGAAATCCGGTTGATTTAAGACATTCACTATAGTAGTGAAGATATGACTCATACTGTCTTACGGCAAATTCAATATTACTTTGACTACTTTCTACTCTATGATGAAAGTTGTGTATGGTAGCATTAAGATTACCATCACTTCTAAAAGTATTATAAACGGTGGTAATAAAATTGTCAGAGACTTCACAGTCGGCATCCAAAGAGACAATAATTCCCCTATAGTTTTCAGTCTTATAAAAATGCTCTACTGCAAGATCCATCCCTATTTTCCGTGCTAATCCAACACCTGCATGTTTGTTTGGTAACCCCTCTAATTTAGCAGCTCTTACAATAAAAGAGCGTTCATCTATTTTCTTTGAATAAGAACTAACCTCCTGATATGTTTTAGTATTTCTGTTTACAACATCAATATCAGTTTTAACTGCCGAATTGATAATTACTATCACTGATAAATTTACAGACTCAGGCCTGTCACATCTTCTTATACTCTCCAAAGTGTTTATAATATCCGGTTCATCATAACAGGGTATTACTACAATTATGTCAGAATTAAAGTTAACGTCAAAAACATCATCATGATATCTCTGACCCTGTTTCTGCAGGTATTTATTTAACGATTTCATCATGTAGTAAAATTAATAAATTAAACGCAAAGAAGGACTCTTAAAATAAGAGCCCTTCTTTACTATTCAATAAAATATCACAGAAGCTTATTCTGCTGTTGTTATTGCAGTTGCAGGACCATATTTATTATTAAGGAACTGCACCACTTCATCAGTGATATCATACTTATCCTTAGCATAAATTAGTGTGCTTGTTGAGATATTGCTGAAAATAATTTCGTAATTTCTTTCTCGATTAAACTCTTCCAGTCTTACCTTAATTGTATCTTCCATCTGAAGATTTAACTTCTGCTGTTCGATCATGAATTCCTGAGATAATCTATCAGCAAGTTGTTGATATTCCTGATTCATCTGGATAATACGCTCTTGCTCCTGCTGGGCTCTTTCCTGACTTAAAAACGCGTTGTTACGCAATTTACGTTCAAATTCCTGTGCTGCAGAGTTAATCTGATTTTGACGCTGATTTAGAGTAGCACGGGTACTTTCCTCTTTTCTTAATAGAGACTCATTTAAATCTTTTGCAAAATTGTAGTTCATTAAGAGAGAATCGACGTTAACATAAGCTATTGGCAAAGTAACTGAGGAGTCATTTAATAAAACTGATAGATCTCTACTGTCGGCTTCTTTTCCGGATTTTCCTGATGTAAAGTGCAGGATAAATAGAACAATAACTGCAATAGCCAGCACTCCACTGACTATATAATTGGAGAAATTCTTCATTATTAAGGAATTTTATAGTTTTTCGTTTTTCATTAATTTCAATATTGGGCTCTCTTTATAGCGATACTCAGTATCCTGAGAGGTAGCACAATTTATGCCTCTCTCTTGCATAGCTTTACTTGCACCTATATGAGTATTTGGAAATTCTCCTTTTTTGGTAAAGAAAACACGAATACCCATTAAAAGTATTGCTATAAATCCTACTGCTATACCTATAATTACTGTTTGTAACATAATAATCCTTCTTTTCGAGTCGCAAAGATAGATTATTTACCTAATTAATCACGATATTTTCCTATTAAAGATGCTAAAATTATTGCATGAAGGTTTTTTTTCACCTATTTTTATCGATTACAAACATTTCAATAAAACATACTATGACAATTAAAGATTTAGAACCTTCGTCAATATGGGGTTATTTTTATGACATAACTCAAATACCTAGACCTTCTAAAAAAGAGGATAAGATCAGAGCATATCTACTTGATTTCGCTGAAAAACACAGTCTGGAAGTGAAGCAGGACAAGGCAGGCAATATACTTATAACCAAACCGGCCACACCTGGTAAGGAGGACTTGCCAACTGTAATTCTGCAATCTCATATTGATATGGTTTGTGAGAAAAACTCAGACGTGGAACATGATTTTGACAATGATCCTATTGAGACTATCATTGATGGTGACTGGGTAAAAGCTAACGGTACTACACTGGGAGCTGATAATGGTATTGGTGTTGCAGCTGAATTGGCTGTACTGGCATCCGATGAAATTGCACATGGTAAAATTGAAGCCTTTTTCACAGTTGATGAAGAGACCGGATTAACAGGTGCCAACGCTCTTGAGAAAGATTTTCTGACAGGTAATCTTCTTATAAATCTGGATACGGAAGAAGAAGGAGAGATTTATATTGGATGTGCCGGTGGTAAAGGAACTAAGGCATATTTCAAATATAAAGAGAAAGATGCTCCTAAAAAATACTTCTGGTTCAAAGTAAATGTAAAAGGATTAAGAGGAGGCCATTCAGGCAGTGATATTGATAAAGGCTTCGGAAACGCCAATAAAATTCTTGCAAGATTTTTAAACTCCATTTCCAGGAAAAAATATAATATGATACTTTCCGAAATTGGAGGTGGCAATCTCCACAATGCCATACCAAGGGAGGCATATGCATTGATAGGAGTAAAAGAGAAATATAAAGAGGATATCAGAGTAAAACTTAATACATTTCTAGCAGATGTACAGAATGAATTGAAACATACTGAACCCAATCTTGATATTCAGCTTGAATCAGTGCAAATTCCTTCAAAAGTTATAAACAGAAAAACAACAGAAAAACTAATATTGGCACTTAATGCATGTCCTCATGGAGTTATTGGAATGAGTCACGACATTCCTGGACTTGTTGAGACATCAACGAATCTGGCTTCAATAAAAATACTGCCGGACAATCTGATTGAAATAGGCACTAGTCAGCGAAGCTCAGTAGAGTCACAAAAAAGATATATTGTAAATATGGTATCTTCAGTATTTGAGCTATCAGGTGCAAAAGTTCTACATAACGATGGATATCCGGGCTGGCAGCCAAATCCGGATTCCAAACTGCTTAAACTGGCACAAAGAGAATATAAGGCACTTTTTAATAAAGACACCAAAGTAAAGGCAATTCATGCTGGTCTTGAATGCGGATTATTCCTGGAAAAATATCCAAACCTGGATATGATCTCTATAGGGCCGGATATGACTGATGTTCATTCACCCGATGAGAAAATGAAGATTTCCTCTGTTGCAAAATTCTGGGATTTCCTTGTAAAAATATTGGAAAATGTATCTTCAGAAGATGTAGAATAGATGTCAGTGATATTTAAATGTTAGGTCACAGACTTTTCATATTGAATATTTTTTTATTAATATCATTCACGGAAATTGTTTCTCAGGACAATTTCCGTGTAATGTTTTATAATGTAGAAAATCTATTTGATACAATAGATGATCCTGCAAAGGATGATAATGATTTTCTGCCTGATGGCTTTATGAAATGGACACCCTGGAAGTATCGTAAAAAACTTCAGGATATTACAAGAGTCATTACAGCAGTCGGAGGCATGCAATCACCGGCACTGGTTGGTCTTTGTGAAGTTGAAAATGACAGCGTTATATTCGATCTTGTCAATCGATCTCCACTCATGGCTCAGGGATATGAGTATGTAATGACAAATTCACCAGATAATAGAGGAATAGATAATGCCTTGCTATACCAAAGGCATCAGTTTAAACCACTGGAAAGTAATGAGTACAAAATCGGATTAAACCAAAAAAATATAAAACCAACCCGTAATATACTACATGTAACGGGACTTGTTTTAAGTAAAGATACCATTGATGTATTTGTTTGCCATTTTCCTTCGAGAAGTGGAGGACAGAAAGAGACAGAGCCGGCAAGAATTGAATCAGCTAAAGCTCTAAGGAACATAGTAGACAGTGTGCTTTTAAAGCGCAATAATGCAAATTTTATTATTATGGGTGATTTTAACGATCAACCCAGTGATAAGAGTATGTCAGAAATACTCAGGGCTAATAGTACAGATCTTTATAATGACATATTACAATCTGACTCAGAATCAGAAATAGAAAAGGAACTTTTCAATCTGTTTTATAGAAAAAATAATAACTCTGAAATCGGAACATATAAATATCAGGGAAGATGGTATATAAACGACCATATAATAGTTTCCGGAAATCTTTTAGATACAAATAACCATATCTTTGTTAAAAACAGACTGGCACATATTTATAAGGCAGACTTTCTTTTGGAAGATGATCACGGGTACTATGGCAAAAAGCCGTTCAGAACCAATCTAGGGCCCAGATACAACGCTGGGTTCAGTGATCATTTACCGGTTTATATGGATTTAATTATTAACATACATTCCGAGATTTAACAGATACATTGAGTCCCGTTTTTTCAAACTTTATATTAAAACAGTTGGTTAGTTTCATAAATTAGCCATACATTTGCAATGTCTATGATAGATAGAAAAACAAAATCAATAAAGATTAAACATCAATAAAAACATTTCAAATAAATAAAAACCTATGAATCCATTACTTATTAATTTAAACGGTTGGGAAATACCTATTATTGTTATAGTAATTCTGATACTTTTCGGTGGTAAAAAAATACCTGAATTCATGAAAGGCCTCGGAAAAGGTATTAACAGCTTTAAGAAAGGGTTGAATGATATTGAAGAAGATATCAAAGCAGATCCTTCAGATAATAAAACAACAGGCGATAAATAAATTTATTTTAAGAACCCCTATAGATTACGGGTATATACATGGCAGAGAAAGAAATGTCCTTTTGGGATCATCTGGAAGAATTCCGATGGACTATTATTCATATAATCATTGCTGTTGTAGTCTTATCTATACTAGGATTCATCATAATACCTCATATTTTTGACTCAGTTATATTAGCACCGCGTAATTCTGACTTTGTAACATACAAATTTCTGGATAAGGCGAGCCAATTTATACCGTTCTTACCGGATTTTTCTGCTGAGTCATTTAATGTGAAGATGCTGAATATAAACATGACTACACAGTTCATGACCTATATTTCAACATCATTCGCTTTTGGAGTTCTATGCACTATCCCATATATATTATATGAGATATGGAAATTCATTAGCCCAGCACTCTATGAAAACGAAGCAAAAGGTGTAAAACAGGCCTTTGGTTTCGGAGGATTTATGTTTATCGTTGGATGCCTTGTAGGATATTTCATAGTATTCCCATTGATCTTCAGGTTTCTTATTACTTTTGAATTGAGTGAGTCTATAGATAATATGATATCACTTGATTCATACATGAGTAATTTCTATACTCTTATACTAATAATGGGGCTAGTCTTTGAACTACCCCTGGTATTTTGGCTACTTTCCAGTCTTGGATTGATTTACCGATCATTCTTCAGAACATACCGCCGTCATGCAGTAGTGGGTTCTCTACTGGCAGCAGCACTTATAACACCATCGGGTGACCCATTTTCACTTATTGTAGTTACCCTGCCAATTTATGCATTATGGGAGATCAGTGCCTTCGTGGTTAAAAAAGATCCGCCGGAAGAGGAAGAGGAAAATTTACCTGCAATCTTTGAGTAAAACTTATTTTATATTTATCACTACTTTACCAAAAGGGGAAAAAGCTAGCTTCATCAGTTTGAAGTGCTGATTACCAAATGGTATACCAATTATGGTAATATAAAAAAGCAACCCAAAAAGCAGGTGGGTCAGCACTATTGGCAATCCTCCCACAAAGAACCAAATGACATTCATCAATAGTGAAAGGCATCCTGAAGATGTACTGCTATGTACTGCCTTTTTACCAAACGGCCATAGTGCAACCTCCGCAAGTTTGAGCGACTGAATACCAAAAGGTATTCCGACAATTGTAATCATTAGGGTAATACTCCCTATTACATATTCAATTGCGATTACAAAACCCCCAAAGAGTATCCATATAATATTACCTAATGTTTTCATTTGGCAGCAATTACTTCTATTTCAACAAGTGAATTCTTCGGGAGTGTTTTTGCAGCAACTGTAGATCTTGCTGGAAAAGAGTCTTTGAACTGTTTTGCATACACTTGATTCATCCCATCGAACAGCGACATATCACTTAAAAACACGGTTGTCTTTACAATATTCTCAATATTCAATCCTGCTTCTGATAGGATAGCTTTAATATTGATAAATATCTGTGAAGTCTGTTCTATAATACCTCCAGGAACGAAATTTCCGGTAGTGGGGTCAATAGGTAACATTCCGGATAAAAATAGAAATCCGTTAACCTCTATTGCCTGACTGTATGGTCCAATTGCTTCAGGAGCATTTTTTGTTGATATAACTTTTTTCATATTATTACCAATTTTGAGATTAAAAGGTATATTTATAACTTTTTGTGTAGTAAAGAGCTATTGATTACGCCTTTGTCTAAGAACTTCATAAATCATAACACCTGCTGCTACTGATACGTTCAGCGACTTAATATTGCCAACCTGAGGCAGCTTAACCAGTTCATCACTGATTCTCAGATGCTCTGCTGCTATACCTACATCTTCTGAACCCATTAATATGGCAACAGGAACAGACATATCTACTTCTGTGTAAAGCTCTGCCGCTTTTTCCGATGCTGCAACAACCTTTACTCCACTATTTTTAAGGAAAAGAATGGCTTCTTTCAGACTGTTTTCCCGACATACAGGTATAGTATGCAAAGCTCCTGCCGAAGTCTTAATAGCATCTGCATTCACAGAAACACTTCCTCTGGAGGGTATAACAATTGCATCCACCCCTGCAACTTCACAAGTGCGAGCAATAGCACCAAAATTACGAACATCTGTCAACCCATCCAATACTATTATAAAGGGATTCTTACCCTCTTCATACAATAAAGGAATAATATTCTCAAGCTTTTGATAGGTTACAGCTGAAGTAAAAGCAATAACTCCCTGATGATTTTTTCTGGTAATCCTGTCAATTCTTTCCACAGGAACTCTTTGCATAGGTATATCATATTCACGAATAAGTCGCTGCAACTCACCTATCAATTCACCTGACAGTTCTCTTTTAATTAATACTCTGTCGATGTCTTTTCCGGCCTCAATAGCCTCTATAACGGCACGTATACCGAAAATCATTTCTTTATCTCTCATATTTTTTATTCTGATTGTATGCCAAGAATTGCTTTTGCATTTTCAATTGCTTCAGATGTTACCTCAGCACCACTCAACATCTGGGCAACCTCCTCAACTCTTTCGTCATGAGATAAAGCCTTGATTTTTGATGTAACACCATCTTTTGTATCTTCTTTATAAACAACAAAGTGAGCATCTCCCTTTGAAGCTATCTGTGGCAAATGTGTAATAGTAATAACTTGCATTTCGCGACTCATCTCCCTCATTATTGTTCCTACTCTGTCTGCAACATCTCCCGAAGTACCAGTATCTATCTCATCAAATATAATTGCAGGGAGTGCGGTTGCACCTGCTATCATAGCTTTCAGGCAAAGCATCAGGCGTGATATCTCTCCGCCTGAAGCGACTTCGGAAACGGGTTGTAAAGATGTATTCCTATTGGCTGAGAACAGAAATTCCAGGTTATCTATACCTGTTATGTCAGGGTTTGATTTTTCTTTGAATTCACATTTAAAGCGACTATTTGCAATCTTCAGATAAGCAAGTCTCTCCATCAATTGTTTCTCAATCTCAGGAGCTGCCTCTTGCCTTTTTTTACTTAATGACTTGCCTTTTTTAAGCATTATAGTGCGTTTTTCGGCTGTCTTCTTTTCAAGTACCGATATTTTTTCATCCAGCGAGTCAATATTTTTCAGCTGTTCATCTATTTCATCCCGTAGTTTAATCAACTCTTCTACTGTTGCAACAGAGTGCTTTTTCTGCAGATTGTAAATTGCACTTAGTCTCTCTTCTATTATTTGCTGACGTTCGGGATTATATTCAATCTCTTCAAAATTACGTGAGACATCGTCTCTAACATCTTTTAAATCAATATATGCCGACATCACCCTTTCAGTTAGTTCTGCCACTTTAGGATATACATTCTGCACATTTTGCAGTGTATCCTTTGTTGATTTTAGTAAAGATTCAATATTATTCTCATCCTCCGAAAGCATCGATATTACTGCAAATAAACCTGACTTTATCTCTTCTGAATGAGTTAATGCTTCAAGCTCTTCTTCAAGTTCTTCCTGTTCACCGGGTTTAAGTGAAACTTCTGATAAACCCTTGTGCTGGAACCGGAGATAATCCTCCTCTTCTCTGTTTTTCTGAGCTTGCAAACGCATATCGTTCAATTCTTTTTCTGATGAGCGATAATCTTTATATGCATCTACATATTCTCTCAGCTCTTTTCCTGTCCTTGCAAGAGTATCAACCACATTCAATTGAAACAGGTTATCATTAAGTGCAAGGTTTTGATGTTGTGAGTGAATATCAATTAGCTTTTCCCCAATTTCTTTCAGATCGTTTAGATAAACAGGTGAATCATTTACAAAAGCACGTGACTTTCCGGTACTCCATATTTCTCGACGCAATATGCATTCATTACCATCATATACCCAATCATGATCATCAAAAAAAGATTTAAGATTATAAGTTGAAATATCAAATACCCCTTCTATAAGGCATCTGCTTTCACCATGTTTAATATGGCGACTATCAGCTCTTTGACCAAGAATTAGTGACAATGCACCTAAAAGAATAGATTTGCCGGCACCTGTTTCTCCTGTAATAACAGTCAGTCCTGTATCAAACTCAATGTGAATTGAGTCGATCAGTGCATAATTTTCTATTGTTAATGATTTCAGCATATATTAAACAAAACCTCACTTGAAAATCCTTATTTCAAACAGGAACTCTAACAAACAAAAATACATATTATTTCGGAGATTCCATTTTAGTGATATTGATTTATTCAGGATTTAAAACCCTGAATTCAGTTCTCCTGTTTAACTGATCTGAAAGTTTTTGCTGTTCTGGAGTAAGTCTTCCTATAAATTCCTCATTAAGAATATCTCCAGTTTTTAAGAAGTCATATGTTTCAGCAATAATTCTGTTAATTACTTTTGGGGCTGACTTACCACACCCTTTTGCTTTTAGCCGATATTGATCTATTCCATTCTGAACTAAGTAATCAACTACTGACTTAGCACGATTGGCCGAAAGATTTATATTATACCCCTCATCACCTAACCGGTCGGTATGCGCAGTTAACTCAATTGAAATTTCAGGATGTTCGTTAAGCAGTGCAATCAGCTCATCAAGAGCCGATTTAGATTCAGGTCTAAGTTTAGCACTGTTTAAATCGTAAAAAACATTATCTAGAATGACAGGTTTATTGTATGGAATCATCTCAAAATCTACATAATATGTAGTATCAGATTCCAAATTAGCTGTGTGCAGCATTTTCTTCTGATTCAGAAAGCCATCAGCACTTGCCATAAGTAAATAGGTCTTATCTTTTTCTGCTTCAAATTTATATACACCATCACTGCTTGTTATAAAATTACTCTGAAAACCGTCACTCCCTACTACTGAGACAGTGGCTCCTGATATAAATTCATCGTCCTGATCTACTGCAAAACCCTCTATTATTATTCTTGCAGGCAGATACTCAAATGAATAAATATGATGGTAACCACGAACATCATTACGGTTAGAACTAAAATACCCTTTCTCTACTTTAGGTTCAAATGTAATTCCAAAATCGTCTTGTGATGAGTTAATAGGTGATTTTATATTTTCAACTATCCACTCATTCATTTTATCATTATAATATGCTTCAAAAATATCCAAACCACCCATACCGGGATGTCCGTCAGATGAGAAATATATACTGTTATCATCTCTGACATAGGGGTATAATTCATCACCGGAACTGTTTATTATTGGACCCATATTTTCAACTGTATCTACTTTAAATGATGATGAAAGTCTGGCACGCCAAATATCTTTTCCACCATAACCTCCTCTCATATCTGATACAAAATAGAGGTATCTTCCTGAAGGTGAAATCGAAGGATGGGCAAATATCGCAGTAGAATCTATATTATTAATTTCAAATGGAACTCCTTTGGTCCATAAACCATTTATTCTTCTAGATATATAGATTTCAGGTCTTGTTAATTGTTCACGATCGCTATAACTGGCAGTGTAAAACAGATATCTTCCATCTTTGGTTATTGAAGGAGTACTCTCATCAAATGCACTGTTAATATCAGGATTAAGCAATTCATGTTTTTGCCATTCACCCCTATAGTTCTTTCTTGAAATAAACAGATCACTGTATTTAGTTCCTGTTACAGGATTTTTTTCTTCACCTGTAGCTTCTTTCCCTGATGATGTAAAATAGATCACTTCACCATTTTGTGATAAAAAGGGACTATACTCAGACCCGCCGGAATTAAAAACATCTAATTTTTCTATCTTGTATCGTTTTGGATTCTCTTTCCACTCCTTTGCCTGTTCAACACCTTTCTTGCCATTAATTCCTAATATATTACCCGGCGATAGTTTTAAAAATTCATCATAGGCTTCAATTGCCAACTCATATTCACCCTCTTTATGAAGCATTTTTGCATAATGAAGATACATTAAAGTATCTGGGTATTTATACCTGATTGCGCTTCTATATGCCGACAGAGCACGTGCACTTCGTCCTAACTTCCTGTAAGACTCTGCCATTTCAAATGAAATTATTCCACGAATAGCCTCATTTTTGCCATGAGATTCACTATATAACTTCCTATAAGACTCTGAAGCTTTGTAATACAGACCATTTACATACTGATCTCTGGCATCACTCAATTTAACCTGTTTACAGGATAACTGCAGTAATGCAAAAACCAGTATTAAAGCATATGATAAGTAGTATTTCAATTCCCTGTTTTATTACATGAAACGTTTTCAGGGCTGAAATATTGCAATTGAGAGTAAAAACAGAGAATTATTGATGCTCCGGCCTCAGTAGATCATTTACTGTCTTAACAGGATTGAAGGTTGATATCGGTACTTCAACAAAAATGGTATTCCAGTCGCTCATAGCTCCATTCCATAGTCCCGGCAGCTCCAATGCTTTCAGATCTCTTCCATCTTTTGATTTCTGGGATATAAATCCTGTATTTTTATCCACGTATTTTGTCAGATTGAATTTATTATTCTGAAAACATTTTACTCCACAAACAAGATCAACAGGATTGAAATGAGAACCATTCTTAAAAGCATCCATTGCCTCAGGATTATTTTTATCTATCTGAGAACTCTCAAGAATCTGAGGTGATGTGGTGCCGTCCGGATTAACTGCAATAAAAGGTCCGCCTCCAGGTTCACCCACATTCTTTACCATACCGCATACTCTGTATGGACGATCAAGTTTTTTTCTCAGATACTTTTTAAGATCATCTTTTGTCTCAAACTCCTCTTTTGTGGTAATAAAAAGTTCATTCCTGGTAAATGAGAGCATTTCTGATAACTCCTCATCACTTACATCATCTGACACTAGTCTGTTCAAATAATTAAAAGCACGCTGTTGTACTGTGATAAGAACTCCTGCCAGTAGTTTTTTATAATGAGCTTCATTTTCTTTCAATCTGTCGGGAACAACATTATCAACATTCTTTATAAAAATAATATCTGTTTCAATATCATTAAGATTCTCTATCAATGCCCCATGCCCACCGGGACGGAACAGGAGTGAACCATCTTCATCTCTGAAGGGTTCATTGTTAATATCTACAGCAATTGTATCGGTTGAAGGTTTCTGAATACTGTATGTTACCGAAAATTTCGCATTAAGCTTTTGCTCATAATTTATTTTTCTTGCAGCCACCAACAGTTCAAACAATTGAAGATGCTCTTCAGATACAGTAAAATGAACATTTACCAACCCGTCTGCATTTTTGGCATAAAGTACACCTTCGGTCAAATGTTCTCCCACAGGTGTTCTGTTGCCTTCGGGATATTTATGGAAAAGCAATAGCCCTTTTGGCAAATTACCATAGTCAAGGTCATCCGCTGAAAGTAATGCAGCAATAATATCTTTGTAACTCCCCTCCTCCAGCAATTTTGATGCACTTTTACCTATTAATGATTTACAAGTTTCATCTAGTGAAGTGTAAAATGCGAAATTCTGAATATTTTCAAAAAATGTTTTTTCAAAATCAGTTACAGGTTCATCATAATCAGAATTATAAAAAGCATATAAATCTTTAAACATGCGACTTGCTGCTCCAGAAGCTGGCACAAATTTTGTCACCTTTTTATTGCTATTAAGATATCTATTCCAAGCCTCTATATATTTAGGCTCATCCTCCTCTTCAATTTTTAAAATACCTTTCCCAATTGATGCAGCGGATTCAATCTGCAGGAAAGGGAAGCCGGATCTGAAATAATCCAGTTGTGTTTCAATCTGAGATTCCGAGATTCCTTTTTTATTGAGTAAATCCAGGTCTTGTTTTGTATACATAGTTAATAGTGTTAAGAATTGAAACATTAAATTAAAGTGCTTTGACTGGTTAATGATTTTTAAACCAAAAATGAAAACACTCTGAACTAATAATCCAAAGGTAAAAAAAATATGTTGAAAAGAATGAAAACAGCAAAAAAACTAAAAAAAGGAGATAGTTATATCAGTCATTATGGCAGATTTGCTTTTCCATCAAAATTTTGGCACAAGATTTGAGAAAGAGATGATAAGAAGAATATATCAAATTGATAAGAAATATAAACTATATAAAATTAAATAGATTACAAAAATGGGAAAAATAATCGGAATCGACTTAGGTACAACTAACTCTTGTGTCTCTGTGATGGAGGGCAATGAACCTGTTGTAATACCTAATAACGAAGGAAAACGCACAACACCCTCCGTTGTTGCTTTTGTTGAAAACGGTGAGCGTAAAGTAGGTGATCCTGCAAAACGTCAGGCAATCACAAATCCACATAATACAGTTTCTTCCATAAAAACATTTATGGGTGAGACATATGAACAGGTACAGAAGGAAATTGGCCGTGTACCGTATAAAGTGGTGCGTGGCGATAACAATACACCTCGAGTAGACATTAACGGACAACTTTATACACCTCAGGAAATTTCTGCCATTGTTCTTCAGAAAATGAAAAAGACTGCAGAAGATTATCTTGGTCAGGAAGTTAAAGAGGCTGTTATTACTGTACCTGCATACTTTAGCGATGCACAGCGCCAGGCTACTAAAGAGGCAGGGGAAATTGCAGGTCTTACTGTACGTCGTATTGTAAACGAACCAACTGCTGCTGCTCTTGCTTATGGTCTTGACAAACAGAACAAGGATTCTAAAATAGCAGTATTCGACTTAGGTGGTGGTACTTTTGATATCTCTATCCTTGAGCTGGGTGATGGAGTTTTTGAAGTGAAGTCTACAAATGGTAATACTCACCTTGGTGGTGATGACTTCGACCATAGAATTATCGACTGGCTGGCAGATGAGTTTATAAAGGATGAAGGTATCGATCTGCGTAAAGATCCTATGGCACTTCAAAGATTAAAAGAGGCTGCAGAAAAGGCTAAAATTGAACTTTCAAGTGCAACTTCTACTGAAATAAACCTGCCTTATATAATGCCGGTAAACGGTATTCCAAAGCATCTTGTAAAAACACTTACACGTGCTAAGTTCGAACAGCTGATTGATGATCTTTTACAGAAATGTAAAGAGCCAATTCATAACGCGATGAGAGATGCAGGATTGACTAATTCTGATATTGATGAGGTTATCCTTGTTGGTGGATCAACAAGAATTCCTGCTGTACAAGATCTGGTAGAATCTCTATTTGGCAAAAAACCACATAAAGGTGTAAATCCTGACGAGGTTGTTGCTGTTGGAGCTGCTATTCAGGGAGCTGTATTAACCGGTGAAGTAAAAGATGTACTGTTGCTGGATGTGACACCTCTTTCACTTGGTATTGAAACATTAGGTGGTGTTATGACTAAGCTTATTGATGCAAACACTACTATTCCTACCAGAAAGAGTGAAGTATTCTCTACTGCTGCAGACAATCAGCCATCTGTACAAATTAACGTACTACAGGGAGAACGCTCTTTGGCAAAAGACAACAAGCAAATTGGAGTTTTCAACCTTGATGGAATTCCACCTGCTCCACGTGGTGTACCTCAGATTGAAGTTACTTTTGATATAGATGCCAATGGTATACTAAACGTAACAGCAAAAGATAAGGCATCAGGAAAAGAACAGAAGATCCGTATCGAAGCTTCATCAGGATTAAGTGAAGATGAAATCAAACGAATGAAGGAGGAAGCTGCTGCAAATGCTGAGGCAGACAGAAAAGAGAAAGAGCGTATTGATAAGCTCAATCATGCAGACTCAACAATCTTCCAGACTGAAAAGCAATTGAAGGATCTTGGAGATAAGATTCCTGCTGATAAGAAAGCTCCTATCGAAGCTGCATTAAATAAATTGAAAGAGGCTCATAAAGCACAAAACTTAGAAGCAATTGACGCTGCAACAAATGAACTTAACGCAGTATTCCAGGCAGCTTCTCAGGAAATGTACAATGCAGCTAATGCTCAGGGAGGAGCACAGCCAGGGGCAGACAGTGGTCAGCAATCGTCACAGGGAGGTGACACATCAACTAATAATGATGTAACTGATGTAGATTTCGAAGAGGTTAAATAATATAATATTCAAACTACATTTTATATATAATAAAAGAGGTCATCCCAAGTTTTCTTGCGGATGACCTCTTTTTTGGATTATAATTTACTCATACCTCGGTCTTATCTTCCTTATATAATAATGTGGAGGCACTGGACTTAGTAAGGGCTTGGTAAACCCCTTATAACTATAAAGAAGGTATGTAGTATTATTTGAAAAACATAGAAGCATAAATGAGTGCAAAAAGCAACAAAAAATCTGATTATGAGGTTGATCATAATGTTTTTATTCTTATCTTTGCAGCCCAAATAGAAAGGAGGTTATTGCAACACTCAGATAAACAGAGAACAGGGAAAAAATTTTAAAACAGTATTATTATAGATAATCAGGTATAGCAAACGATTACACTGATATTTCTATAAATCCCATTTGCAATAATATTCACAAACTAATAAACTAACAAATTTCAAATAAAATGATAATTGTACCGTTAAAAGAAGGCGAAAACATTGAAAGAGCCTTGAAAAAATTTAAACGCAAATATGAAAAAACAGGTGTAGTTAAAGAGCTTCGCAGACGTCAGGCATACATTAAACCTTCTGTGAAGAATCGTAAACAAAAACAACACGCTGTTTACGTTCAGAAAATGCAAGAAAACGAAGAATAAAATTTCCGAATTCTGAATATATTCTTTAACTTCGTAGTTCAAATGTTTTCATTGAGGGCTACTGAATGTGGAAAGAAAAATTTACAGAATATCTCCGTTATGAGAAGAACTACTCTTCTCAGACGGAGATTTCTTATTTAATAGATCTCACTCAGTTCGAAGATTTTGTTGTAGAAGAGACTGGTAGTTTCAATCCATCTGAAATCGACAGCGATATTGTAAGAATATGGATGAGCAGGCTAATGGAACAGGGAATGAAACCTTCATCCGTGAACAGGAAGCTAAGCTCATTAAAAACGTTCTTTAATTTTTTAGAGAGAAAAGAGTTAATAGGAAAAAATCCGGTTAAGCTTGTCTCAGGATTAAAAACCTCAAAGAGGCTTCCTGTCTTTGTTAACAACAGAGATATGACACGTATTCTGGATAGTCCGGATAATTATTCTGACGATTTTACAGGCTGCCGGGATCGTTTTTTAATTGAACTGCTATATGTAACAGGAATGCGACGTGCAGAGGTTATTTCATTAAAAGACAGCGACATTGATTTCAGCTCTTCCAGTCTTAAAGTGACAGGAAAAGGAAACAAACAGCGCTTTATACCATTTTCTGATGATACAAAGAATAAAATTCTAAAATATATAGAAGTAAGAGACAAAGAAATTAAGAACAAATCTCCTTTTTTGATTGTTAAAGAAAATGGAGAGCCATTAAGTCCTGTACAAGTTTATAATATTATTCGGAACCATTTGAACGACATCCCTACTCTTTCAAAAAGGAGTCCACATGTGATACGTCATTCATTTGCTACCGAAATGATGAACAATGGTGCAGAAATTAATGCTGTAAAGGAATTGCTGGGACATGTTAGTCTCTCTTCGACGGAAATCTATACTCATGTCACATTTGAAGAAATGAAAAAAACTTATCAAAAAGCTCATCCCAGAGCAAAAAAATAGAGGAGGTAAATTTATGGAACTAACGATTCAATCTGTAAACTTTGATGCAACTGAACAATTGAAAGCATTTACTGAGAAAAAGGTTAAAAAGCTTCAGCGTTTTTCTGATGATATTATTCAGGCAGAAGTAATCCTGAAAGTAATCAAACCTGAATCGGCAAAAAACAAAGATGCAGCAATTAAGATAAATATCAAACAAAAAGATGCATTCGCAAATAAAACTGCAGATACTTTCGAAGAGGCTATCGACCTGTGTATTATGGCAATTGAGAAACAAATCATAAAAACTAAAGAAAAAACTAAGGAAAACTTTTGAAAAAAAACAAACAAATGTTTTGTCATCAATAAAAATATCACTACCTTTGCGACCGTTTCACTCCTAAAAACGTTTAGGAACGGTTAAAATCAAGCATACAAGCCTCTTTAGCTCAGTTGGCCAGAGCACGTGATTTGTAATCTCGGGGTCGTTGGTTCGAATCCGACAAGAGGCTCAGAATTTTTGGGCAGTTACCAGAGTGGCCAAATGGGGCTGACTGTAACTCAGCTGGCTTACGCCTTCGGTGGTTCGAATCCATCACTGCCCACTTTTCTAGATTTAGTGATACTTTATTGAATCAATAAATCATTTTTGCGGAAGTAGCTCAGTTGATAGAGCATTAGCCTTCCAAGCTGAGGGTCGCGGGTTTGAGTCCCGTCTTCCGCTCTTTTAAATTATGTCGCAGTGCTGCACGGGACTAAAAGTTAAGTCCGAAGTAAATCGGTATGTTCCGTCTTCTACTCTTTTGCCTATGTAGCTCAGCGGTAGAGCACTTCCTTGGTAAGGAAGAGGTCGCGGGTTCAATTCCCGCCATCGGCTCGACAATTTATGGAACGAAATTAGGATCAAGATTAGGGGCAGAAGTGCCGAGTGTCTTGAGTTTCACTGTTTATAGACGTAAATACAAAGAATACATATATTATTTAAACTAATTAATAGGACATTTTATGGCAAAAGAACATTTTAACCGGACGAAGCCGCATGTGAATATCGGTACTATCGGTCACGTTGACCACGGTAAAACTACTCTAACGGCTGCTATCACCACCGTCTTAGGAAAAAAAGGATTCTCACAGGTTCGCTCATTCGATTCAATCGACAACGCTCCGGAAGAAAAAGAAAGAGGTATTACAATCAATACTTCACACGTTGAATATGAAACTGCAGAACGTCACTATGCACACGTTGACTGTCCGGGTCACGCTGACTATGTAAAGAACATGGTTACTGGTGCTGCTCAGATGGACGGTGCTATTATAGTTGTTGCTTCAACTGATGGTCCAATGCCTCAGACACGTGAACACATTCTTCTTGCACGTCAGGTAAACGTTCCAAGGCTGGTTGTTTTCATGAATAAGGTTGACTTGGTTGACGACGAAGAGATGCTAGAATTAGTAGAAATGGAAATGCGTGAATTGCTTTCATTCTACAACTTCGATGGTGACAACACTCCGGTTATTCAAGGTTCTGCTCTTGGTGCACTTAACGGTGAGCCAAAATGGGAAGAAAAAATTATGGAGCTTATGGATGCTGTTGATACTTGGATTCCACTGCCTCCACGTGATGTTGACAAACCATTCTTGATGCCTATAGAAGACGTATTCTCAATTACTGGTCGTGGTACTGTTGCTACAGGTCGTATCGAAACAGGTATCATCAAAACTGGTGAAGAAGTACAGATCATCGGTCTAGGAGCTGAAGGCAAGAAATCAGTTGTTACAGGAGTTGAAATGTTCCGTAAGATCCTTGACGAAGGTCAGGCTGGTGATAACGTAGGACTTTTACTACGTGGTATCGACAAAGATGAAATCAAACGCGGTATGGTTATTTCTCACCCAGGTAAAGTTAAACCTCACTCTAAATTCAAAGCAGAGGTTTATATCCTGAAGAAAGAAGAAGGTGGACGTCACACTCCATTCCATAACAAATACCGTCCTCAGTTCTACATCCGTACACTTGACGTTACCGGTGAAATTTCTCTACCAGAAGGCGTAGAAATGGTTATGCCAGGTGACAACGTTACAATTGACGTTGAACTTATCTACCCAGTAGCATGTAACGTAGGTCTTCGTTTCGCGATCCGTGAAGGTGGACGTACAGTTGGTGCCGGACAGATTACTGAGCTGATTGACTAATAATACCGAAATCATTTGTCTTTACTGACAAAGATTAAAGTATAATCAATATTGACCCTCCGAACCTTCTTCTTTATGAAGAAATAAGGAGGGTAACTTTACGGGTCTAGCTCAGTTGGTAGAGCACTGGTCTCCAAAACCAGGTGTCGGGAGTTCGAGTCTCTCGACCCGTGCTAGAAATGATCTGAAATAGATGAAAAAAATAGTTGCATATATAAAGGATTCTTATACAGAATTAGTTCATAAGGTATCCTGGCCATCCAAAGAAGAACTATCCGGCAGTACGGTGATTGTTTTAATTGCTTCCATAATAATTGCCTTAGTAGTATTTGGAATAGATTCTTTATTTGAGTGGATATTAAAAATCCTCTACGGTATTTTATAATCCTGAATTAGAGACACAATGACTGAAGAGAGAAAAAAATGGTACGTTTTGCGTTCCGTTAGTGGTAAGGAAAATAAGGTCAAAGAATATCTTGAGTCAGAGATAAAAAAAACCGATTTGGGGAAATATATTTCTCAAGTCTTAATCCCTACAGAGAAAACTTTTACGGTGCGAAACGGGAAAAAAGTGATGAAAGAACGCGCTTATCTTCCCGGCTATGTACTTATTGAAGCTGAACTGACAGGGGAGGTTATTCACGAACTTAAGAATATCAATTTTGTAGCCGGTTTTCTGCCTAATACAACTAACCCCCAACCTTTAAAAGAGTCGGAGGTTAAGCGTATTCTTGGCACAATGGATGAATTGGAAGAAGCTGGCGAAGATATGGATATGAAATACTATGTTGGAGAAAATGTTAAAGTGATCAGCGGTCCTTTCAGCAGTTTCTCTGGTGTGGTTGAAGAGGTGAATGACGAGAGAAAGAAACTCAAAGTGATGGTTAAAATTTTCGGCAGAAAACAGCTGCTGGAATTAAGTTATATGCAAGTAGAGAAAGAATAATCAGATATTTGGTTACGCAGATTCTGTAAATTCTTCAAAGTGTTTCGAAAAATCCCAATTAATTAAAATCAAGAAAATGGCTAAAGAAGTTGCCGGACAACTAAAATTACAAATTAAAGGAGGAGCTGCAAATCCATCACCTCCCGTAGGACCTGCATTAGGTTCGAAAGGACTAAATATTATGGATTTCTGCAAGCAATTCAATGCCAGGACTCAGGACAAAGCCGGTAAGATATTACCAGTGGTAATTACATACTATGCCGACAAGTCGTTTGATTTTATTGTTAAAACACCACCGGTTGCAGTACAACTGTTAGAAGCAAGTAAAGCAAAGGGAGGTTCAGCTGAACCTAATCGCTTAAAAATAGCTGCAATTACCTGGGAACAGGTTGAAGCTATTGCACGCGAGAAAATGACCGACTTAAACTGTTTCACACTGGAGTCTGCAATGAGAATGGTAGCTGGTACGGCCCGAAGCATGGGTATTACAGTAAAAGGGAAATTTCCTCAGAATATTAATATTTAAAACTTCAATTGAGACATGAGTAAACTTACAAAAAATCAAAAGTTAGCTTTAAGTAAAATTGAAGTGGGGAAAGCCTATTCACTAAAAGAGGCAGCAGTTCTGGTTAAAGAAATTACTACAACTAAATTTGATGCTTCTGTTGATATCGATGTACGCCTAGGCGTGGATCCACGTAAAGCTAACCAAATGGTAAGAGGTGTTGCATCTCTTCCACACGGAACAGGAAAACAAGTAAGAGTTCTTGTATTGTGTTCTCCGGAGGTCGAAGCCCAAGCTAAAGAAGCTGGTGCCGACTACGTAGGACTGGATGAATATATCGAAAAAATTAAGGGTGGTTGGACAGATATTGATGTTATAATCACTCAACCGCAAATTATGGGTAAAATAGGTGCACTTGGCCGTATATTAGGTCCACGTGGTCTTATGCCTAACCCAAAGAGCGGTACTGTAACTCCCGACGTAGCAACTGCTGTGAAGGAAGTTAAACAGGGTAAAATCGACTTTAAAGTTGATAAAGCCGGTATTATTCATACTTCTATAGGAAAAGTATCATTTACGCCGGAACAGATTCGAGACAACGCTAGAGAATTTATCCAAACGTTGATCAAATTGAAACCGTCAGCAGCAAAAGGTACTTATATTAAGAGCGTTTATCTTTCTAGTACAATGAGTCCCGGTATTAAACTGGATACAAAATCATTAGAAGAAACCAATTAAAAAAGGAAATCAATGAAAAAGGAAGATAAAAAACGAATAATAGAGCAAATATCAGCTGATCTGCAGAAATACGAAAACTTCTATCTCACAGACATTGCAACATTAAATGCAGAGAAAACGAGTATATTAAGAAGAGAATGTAACACTGAAGATATTAAGCTGGTAGTTGTTAAGAATACCTTATTGCAAAAAGCATTCGAATCATTAGATAAGAACTATGAAGAGCTGTATCCTGTATTAAAAGGAAATACAGCTATTATGTTCTCTGATGTAGCAAATGCTCCTGCTAAGCTAATTGATAAACATAAGGCAGATAAGATACCTGTATTTAAAGGTGCTTATGTTCAGGAAAGCTTCTTTATTGGAGCAAACACACTGAAAGACCTTGTAAACATCAAGAGCAAAACAGAGCTTATTGGAGATGTTATTGGATTATTACAATCTCCTGCTAAGAATGTTATCTCAGCACTCCAATCCGGCGGTAATACTATACACGGAGTTCTGAAAACTCTGTCGGAAAGAGAATCTTAATTAAAGATCCGAATAATTTATTGAAAATAAATTTTTCAGACAACAAACAGAATTAGTAATCAATTTAAACAAATACAAAAAATGGCAGACTTAAAAAAATTTGCTGAAGACCTGGTTAACTTAACTGTAAAAGAGGTTAATGAACTAGCCGAAATTTTAAAAACTGAGTACGGTATTGAACCAGCTGCTGCAGCTGTTGCTGTTGCTGCAGGACCTGTAGGTGGTGAAGAAGCCGCTGCTGAAGAAAAGAATTCATTCGATGTAATTCTTAAGAGCGCTGGCACTGCAAAACTTGCAGTTGTTAAAGCGGTTAAAGAACTTACCGGACTAGGGCTTAAAGAAGCTAAAGATCTAGTTGACGCTGCTCCAAGTGAATTGAAAAAAGGTGTAACAAAAGACGAAGCTGACGCTTTGAAAAAACAACTTGAAGAGGCTGGAGCAGAAGTTGAACTTAAATAGCATATACCTATATTAGGTTTATTCGGTTAGGAATCTTCAGCACTGAAGGTTCTTAACCTTTTCTGTCAATATATATTAGGTTCATAAATTCATCCCCATGTCTTCAAACAAAGCTAATCAAAGAATAAATTTTGCGTCGATTAAAAATCCGCTTGACTTCCCAGACTTTTTGGAAGTTCAGTTACAATCATTTCAGGATTTTATCCAACTCGACACACCCCCGGAAAGCAGAAAAAAGGAAGGATTGTATAAGGTTTTCACGGAAAATTTCCCAATCACAGATACCCGAAACAATTTTGTACTTGAGTTTTTAGATTACTATGTTGATCCTCCACGCTATTCTATAGATGAGTGCGTTGACAGAGGACTGACTTATAGTGTGCCACTAAAAGCAAAACTATATCTGTACTGTACTGACCCTGACCACGAGGATTTTACACCGGTCATTCAAGATGTTTATCTGGGAACTATACCCTATATGACCGAGAAGGGTACATTTGTTATTAACGGTGCGGAACGTGTTATCGTTTCACAGCTTCACCGTTCGCCGGGCGTGTTCTTTGGACAGAGCCTTCATGCGAATGGAAGTGTTCTGTATTCTGCCCGTGTTATTCCTTTTAGAGGATCATGGATAGAATTTGCAACGGATATCAACAACGTAATGTACGCCTATATAGATAGGAAAAAGAAATTACCTGTTACTACTCTTTTACGTGCCATTGGGTTTGAGAATGATAAAGATATTCTTGAAATATTTGATCTTGCTGAAGAGGTAAAAGCAAATAAAACAAACCTGAAGAAAGTTTTAGGCCGTAAACTAGCTGCACGTGTCTTGAAATCCTGGATGGAAGATTTTGTGGATGAAGATACGGGTGAAGTTACTTCAATCGAAAGAAATGAGGTAATCATTGAACGTGAAACAATTCTTGAACAAGAGCATATAGATGAAATTATTGAATCTGGTGTATCTTATATTCTTCTACATAAAGAGGCATCCAATTCAATTGACTACTCTATAATTTATAATACTCTGCAGAAAGACCCGAGCAACTCGGAAATTGATGCTATTAAACACATTTATCGTCTATTACGTAGCGCTGAGCCAGCAGATGATTCAAGTGCACGAGAAGTTATAAACAACCTATTCTTCTCCGAAAAGAGATATGACTTAGGTGATGTGGGACGATACAGAATAAATAAGAAACTCAATCTTAATATCGCAGATGATATTCGTGTACTCACGAAAGAAGATATTATTGAGATTATAAAGTACCTTATCGAATTAATTAACTCTAAAGCGGTTGTAGATGATATTGACCACTTAAGCAACAGACGTGTAAGAACTGTTGGTGAGCAGTTATATACTCAATTCGGTATAGGTTTAACTCGTATGGCACGTATTATCCGTGAAAGGATGAACGTAAGGGATAACGAGGTGTTTACACCTATTGATCTAATTAATGCGAAAACAATTTCTTCCGTAATTAATACATTCTTCGGAACGAATGCTTTATCGCAGTTTATGGATCAAACGAATCCTCTTGCCGAAATTACACACAAAAGACGTTTATCAGCACTAGGGCCAGGCGGTTTATCACGTGAGCGTGCCGGTTTTGAAGTGCGTGACGTTCATTTTACTCACTATGGCCGTCTCTGTCCTATTGAAACTCCTGAAGGTCCAAATATCGGACTTATTTCATCACTTTGCGTTTATGCAAAAATTAATGATCTTGGTTTCATTGAGACTCCATATCGTAAAGCTGAGAATGGTGTCGTAAATATAAATAATGAAGATATCATTTATTTAGCAGCGGAAGAGGAAGAAGAAAAAATTATTGCACAGGGTAATGCTCCACTTGATGAAAATGGCCGTTTTATAAATCCAAGGGTTAAATCAAGACAAGATGCAGACTACCCGGTAGTTGCACCTGAAGAGGTGGATCTGATGGATGTATCTCCAATGCAGATTGCATCTATAGCCGCATCACTTATTCCATTCCTTGAACATGATGATGCTAACCGTGCTCTCATGGGTTCAAATATGATGCGCCAGGCTGTTCCACTTATTCGTACTGAAGCCCCGATCGTGGGAACTGGTATTGAAGGAAATGTAATTAAAGACTCCAGAACCCAGATAGTAGCTGAAGGTAATGGGGTTATTACATATGTTGATGCAACAACTATTAAGATTAAATATGAGAGAACTGAAGAAGAAGAATTCACCAGCTTCGAAGATTCAGAAAAGACTTATAATATACCTAAATTCCGTAAGACAAACCAGAATACAACTGTTGACCTCCGTCCTATTTGCAGTGTAGGTCAGCAAGTTAAAGCTGGAGAGATTCTAACAGAAGGTTATGCTACTGAAAATGGTGAACTGGCATTAGGTAAGAACCTTAAAGTGGCTTTCATGCCTTGGAAAGGTTATAACTTTGAGGATGCTATTGTACTTAACGAGAGAATGGTTAGTGAAGATGTATTTACATCTGTTCACGTTGAGGAGTTCTCACTCGAGGTTCGTGAAACCAAGAGAGGTATGGAAGAACTTACTTCGGACATTCCAAACGTAAGTGAAGAGGCAACCAAAGATCTTGATGAGAGAGGAATCGTAAGAGTTGGTGCCAGAATTAAACCTGGTGATATTCTTATTGGTAAGATTACTCCTAAAGGTGAATCAGATCCATCTCCGGAAGAGAAATTACTTCGTGCTATATTCGGTGATAAGGCAGGTGATGTTAAAGATGCATCACTAAAAGCATCTCCTTCTCTTAAAGGGGTAGTTATTCATACAAATCTATTCTCTAAAGCATCCAAGAAAGGCAAGACTAAACTTTCAAATAAAGCTATACTCCCAAAACTGGATGAAGAGTATGAGGCAAAATTTGAAGAGTTAAGAAAAATTCTGATAGAAAAGCTTATTAAGCTGACTGATGGCAAAACTTCTGCCGGAGTGAAAGATTACACCAATATTGATATCGTTCCTAAAGGTGCTAAATTTACTCCAAAGATTTTATCTGACATAGATTATCAATCTGTTCAGTTAAATAAATGGACTACAGATACTCATAAGAATACACTTATACGTGCAACGGTTATCAATTATTTGCGCAGGTTTAAAGAACTTGATGCAGAACTTAAACGTAAGCGTTTTGACCTGACAATTGGAGACGAATTGCCATCAGGTATTATGCAAAGTGCTAAAGTGTATGTTGCTAAAAAGCGCAAAATACAGGTGGGAGATAAAATGGCGGGTCGACACGGTAATAAAGGTATCGTTTCAAAAATTGTTCGCCAGGAAGATATGCCTTTCTTAGCAGACGGAACACCTGTTGATATCGTTTTAAATCCTCTGGGTGTACCATCACGTATGAACCTTGGACAGATTTTTGAAACTGTATTAGGCTGGTCAGGAAAACAGCTGGGAGTTAAATTCGCTACCCCAATTTTTGATGGCGCTCAATTGGAAGACATGAATGAGTGGACAGATAAAGCTGGTATTCCTGCATATGGAAAAACTTATTTGTATGACGGTGGGACAGGTGAAAGATTTGACCAGCCGGCTACAGTAGGAATTATTTATATGCTTAAGCTTGGTCATATGGTTGAAGATAAAATGCATGCACGTTCTATTGGACCATATTCACTTATTACACAGCAGCCGTTGGGTGGTAAAGCTCAGTTCGGAGGTCAGCGTTTTGGTGAGATGGAGGTGTGGGCACTTGAAGCATTTGGAGCTTCTCACATTCTTCAGGAAATTCTTACTGTTAAATCGGATGATGTTGTTGGACGTTCCAAAGCATATGAAGCAATAGTTAAGGGTGAGGCAATGCCTCAGCCGGGTATACCTGAGTCGCTCAATGTACTTATTCATGAGCTTCAGGGATTGGGACTAGACATCTCTCTCGATTAATTTTTCACCGATGGATGATTATTGCAGTTTATCTGCATAATCATCTTCAGGAGATTCAAACAAAAAATTATAACTCTTTATAAAGGTTATTATGGCATATAGAAAAGAGAATAAAATAAAGAGTAACTTTTCAAAAATTACGATCAGTCTGGCTTCACCGGAAAAAGTTCTTGAAAACTCTTATGGCGAAGTTTTAAAGCCGGAAACAATTAACTACCGTACATACAAACCTGAACGTGACGGATTATTTTGCGAACGTATATTCGGTCCAGTAAAAGATTACGAATGTCACTGCGGAAAATATAAAAGAATTCGTTATAAGGGTATCGTGTGTGATCGTTGCGGTGTAGAAGTTACAGAAAAAAAGGTGCGTCGCGAACGTACGGGACATATCCATCTGGTAGTTCCTGTTGCTCATATATGGTATTTTAGATCATTACCTAATAAAATAGGTTATCTGTTAGGTATACCAACAAAAAAACTGGATACAATTATTTATTACGAAAGATATGTCGTAATCCAGCCTGGTATTCTTGAGGACAAATTGTCGGAAAAAGATCTTTTGACAGAAGATGAATATCTTGAATATCTGGACTCAATTCCAAAGGAGAATCAACTTCTAGAAGATTCCGATCCAAATAAATTTATTGCTAAGATGGGTGCAGAAGCACTGTTGAGCCTGCTTGAAAGAATAAATCTTGACAAACTGGCAAATCAACTGCGTCACAAAGCAAATACTGAAACTTCTCAGCAACGTAAGAATGAAGCACTTAAGCAACTACAGGTAGTAGAGGCCTTCCGTGGTTCAAAAAATATTAATAAGCCTGAGTGGATGATAATGAAGGTAATTCCTGTTATTCCACCTGATCTCAGGCCACTGGTTCCTCTTGATGGAGGAAGATTTGCCACATCAGACTTGAATGACCTTTATCGCAGGGTTATCATACGTAATAATCGTCTGAAAAGGTTGATCGATATTAAGGCTCCTGATGTGATCCTCAGAAATGAGAAACGTATGCTTCAGGAATCGGTAGATTCATTATTTGACAACTCTCGTAAATCGAGTGCAATTAAAACTGAATCAAACCGTCCGTTGAAATCTCTATCTGACAGTTTAAAAGGAAAACAGGGGCGTTTCCGTCAAAACTTACTTGGAAAACGTGTGGACTACTCTGCCCGTTCGGTTATTGTGGTTGGTCCGGAGCTTAAGATGCATGAATGTGGTCTTCCTAAGGACATGGCAGCTGAATTATACAAACCGTTTATTATCCGTAAGTTAATAGAAAGAGGTATTGTTAAAACAGTTAAGTCTGCTAAAAAGATTGTTGACAGGAAAGAGCCTGTTGTTTACGATATACTTGAATATGTGATGAAAGGACACCCGGTTCTTCTGAACCGTGCCCCTACCCTTCACAGATTGGGTATTCAGGCTTTCCAGCCAAAACTTATCGAGGGTAAAGCAATTCAGTTGCACCCACTTGCATGTACTGCGTTTAACGCGGACTTTGATGGTGACCAGATGGCTGTTCACCTTCCTCTTGGAAATGAAGCAATTCTTGAAGCTCAGCTATTGATGCTTGCTTCTCATAATATTCTTAATCCGGCTAACGGTGCACCAATTACAGTTCCTTCACAGGACATGGTTCTCGGACTATACTATATTACAAAAATACGTCCGGGTGCTAAAGGAGAAGGAATGATTTTCTATGGTGAAGAAGAAGCTATAATTGCTTATAACGAAGGAGCAGTAGATATTCATGCTCTTGTTAAGGTAATTGTTGATGATATTGACGAAGAAGGAAATCCGATTCGTAAAATGCACGAAACTACTGTAGGCCGTGTTATTACAAATGAGGCTATTCCAAAAGAGGTGGGATATGTAAACGAACTGCTTTCTAAAAAATCTCTTCGCGATATTATTGGAAAGGTTATAAAAACTTGTGGTGTTGCACGTACTGCTCAGTATCTTGATGATATTAAGGACCTCGGTTATAAAATGGCATTCAAGGGAGGATTATCATTCAATCTTGAAGATGTAATTATACCAAAAGAGAAAGAATCTCTTATTCAGCAAGGTTATGACGAGGTTGAGCAGATTCTTGAGAACTACAATATGGGATTCATTACCTATAATGAACGTTATAACCAGATTATTGACACATGGACACATATTAACTCCAAGCTGTCGAATATTCTGATGAAACAATTATCTGAAGATGACCAGGGATTCAACTCTGTTTACATGATGCTTGATTCTGGAGCGCGTGGTTCGCGTGAACAGATCAGACAGTTATCAGGTATGCGTGGATTGATGGCGAAACCTCAAAAAAGTGGTGCTGAAGGTTCTCAGATTATTGAAAACCCAATTCTCGCTAACTTTAAAGAAGGTCTGTCGGTTCTTGAGTATTTCATCTCTACTCACGGTGCTCGTAAAGGTCTTGCGGATACAGCTCTTAAAACAGCTGACGCTGGTTATCTGACACGCCGTCTGGTTGACGTATCTCAGGATGTTATTGTAAATGAAGTTGACTGTGGCACTTTAAGAGGTTTAACAGCAACAGCTATTAAGAATAACGAAGAGGTAATTGCTTCTCTGTATGAACGTATTCTTGGTCGTGTCTCTGTACATGATGTACAGCATCCTAACACTGGAGAAATTATCGTAAATTCAGGTGAAGAAATTACAGAAGAAATTGCTAAGAAAATAGAAGAATCTCCGATTGAACGTGTTGAAATAAGATCAGTTCTGACTTGTGAATCATCACATGGAGTATGTGCTAAATGTTATGGTAGAAACCTTGCAACCGGTCATATGGTTCAAAAAGGTGAAGCTGTTGGTGTTATTGCTGCTCAGTCAATTGGTGAGCCGGGAACTCAGCTTACACTTAGAACATTCCACGTTGGGGGTATCGCATCTAACATAGCTGCAGAAAGTAGAATAATAGCAAAATATGATGGTATTGTTGAGTTTGAAGAACTACGCTTTGTAGAAACAGCTGACTCAGAAGGCAAACCATACAAAGTTGTTGTAAGCCGTTTGATGGAAATGAGAATTATCGATCCAAATACAAAAATTGTATTACTTTCTCATAACGTACCTTACGGTTCTAAACTCTACTTCAATCAGGGTGACAAAATTAAAAAAGGTGATCTGATATGTGAATGGGATCCATTCAATGCAGTAATTGTATCTGAAGCATCTGGTAGAATCCGTTTCGAAAACTTTACCGAAAACCTTACTTATAAGGTTGAATCTGACGAACAGACAGGGTTGAAAGAAAAGGTAATTATTGAATCTAGGGATAAAACAAAAGCTCCATCTGCACATATTGTTGATGAGAACGATGATATTTTAAGAACATATACACTACCTTTAGGTTCTCACATTGTTAAAAATGAGAATGATGTTATTAAAGCTGGTGATACGTTAGTAAAAATACCTCGTGCAGTTGGAAAATCTGGTGACATCACCGGAGGTTTACCACGAGTTACTGAGTTATTTGAAGCACGTAATCCTTCTAACCCTGCTGTTGTAACCGAAATTGATGGTGAGGTATCTTTTGGTAAGATCAAGAGAGGTAATCAGGAAATTTCAGTTACTTCAAAAACAGGTGAAGTTAAAAAATATCTTGTTCCATTGTCCAAGCAGATACTTGTTCAGGAAAATGACTATATCCGTGCTGGTATGCCTCTTTCAGAAGGCGCAATTACTCCGGCTGATATACTGGCAATTAAAGGGCCTACGGCTGTACAGGAGTATATTGTGAACGAAGTTCAGGATGTTTATCGTCTGCAAGGTGTTAAGATTAATGATAAGCACTTTGAAGTAATAGTACGACAGATGATGCGTAAAGTTGAGGTTGTTGATCCGGGTGATACTCGTTTCTTAGAACAGCAACTGGTTGACAAACTCGAAATTATGGAAGAAAATGACCGCACTTGGGGTAAGAAAGTAATTACTGATGCGGGTGATTCTCAAATATTCGAACCAGGCCAGATTGTTACAGTTCGTAAACTACGTGATGAGAACAGTTCTCTGAAACGTCGTGACTTGAAACTAGTGGAAGCACGTGATGCAGTTCCTGCAACAGCTAATCAGGTATTACAGGGTATTACCCGTGCAGCTCTTCAAACAACCAGCTTTATGTCTGCCGCTTCATTCCAGGAAACAACAAAAGTACTTAACGATGCAGCTATTCATGGTAAAGTTGATACTTTGGATGGACTTAAAGAGAACGTTATTGTTGGGCATCTTATACCTGCCGGTACCGGTCAGAGAGAGTTTGACAAGCTTGTTGTTGGATCTCGTGAAGATTTTGAGAAGATCAATGCAAACAAAAGAAGTAATCTGTTCCAGGAAGCAATTTCTCAGGAATAAATTAACTGATATAATATTTAAAAACCCGGAGCTAATTATAAGTTCCGGGTTTTTTTATATAATAAATATTGGATTTCAAACCTTAGATTGAGATATTTTATCTGATAAGATTATTTTCCGGTGGATCTTTTCAGATATTCATAAATAGCTTTTTGTGCTCGTACAGAAGGTTTATTATCATGTTTAAATACATTGTTCAGATTTTCATCTACCCATACTGCACTTTTATTATCAGCAAGCTGAATTCTCAGAATATCTATTATCTGTTTTTTCAGAGATACAGTATAGATTGGGAAAGCAACTTCTATGCGTCGGTGCAAATTTCTCTGCATCCAGTCTGCTGAAGTAAGATAAACATTCTCTTCTCCTTCATTAAAGAAATACCACACTCTCGCATGTTCAAGATATGCACCTACTATTCTTGTTACAGTTATATTTTTACTATAGGGCTGATTAGGAATCAGACAACATATTCCTCTGACAATCAGATCTATTTTTACACCTGCTTCACTTGCGCGATATAGTGCATCTATCATACCTTTATCCTCAAGACTATTCATCTTGAGAATAATATAGCCTATACCACCTTTTTTCACATTCTCAATTTCCCGTTCTATCATACGATGAATCTCGGATAGCATGTTGAACTGTGTTACCAGCAGGTGTTTAAAATTGTGCATATGAGGTTTTCCTTCAAGTACCCGGAATACTTCGTCAATATCTTTTATAAATTCCTTATTAGATGTAAGTAATCCTTTATCTGAGTATATCCGGGCTGTTTTTTCATTAAAATTTCCAGTTCCCAAATATGCATATCCTTTAATCGGCTCATCAGGATCATTGCTGCGTTTACGAACATATGCCAGTTTTGCATGTACTTTTAATCCTGGAAGGCTGTAAATAATTTTTACTCCTGCCTGTTGCATCAGTTCAGATGAAATATAGTTGTTTTCTTCATCGAAACGAGCTTTAAGTTCAACGAAAACCGTCACCTTTTTCCCATTCTTTGCAGCGCTGATTAAACTGTTTATAACAGCTGAGTTTTCTGCAACTCTATACTGAGTAACCTTAATTTCTAAAACTTTAGGGTCAAATGCTGCTTGTAACAGAAATCTAAGCAGGTAGTCAAAAGATTGATAAGGAAAATGCAGCAAAACATCCTGCTTTCTTAATACACGTAATACAGAGTTGTGAGATTCCAGCTCAGGTACTCTTAATGGTTGTGGAAGTTGTTGCTTTAATGCATTTCCAACAGGATTTGGCAGTTGTGCAAGATCGGACAAATTTAGGTATTGACCTGAGGGAAGTAGCTCTTCTTCTTCTATTTCATATGCCTCGCATAGATAATTAAGAAAATAATCTGGCATATTCTTATCGTATTGAAAACGAGTTACAGCTCCTATCTTACGTTTGCGTACTTTTTTCAATATCTCTTCAGCTATATCTTTCTGATCTTCATCTTCGAGTGAGAAATCAGCATCACGCGAAATCTTTATACTAAAACAGTCCATAATTTCATACCCGGGGAAAACACTTTTCAGGTTGGCTTTAATTACATCATCAATAAACATAATGTAATAATTACCACCATAAGAGGGCAATTCAATAAACCTGGGTATTTTGGTATATGGAATCTTCATTATAGCGTAAGTGTAATTTGAAGGATCATCTTCAATCTTTTTTTTCTTTTTAAGCAGACTGATTGTTTGATATATACGACCATCCTGAATGAATGAGTGAATATCATCTTTTTGAATGATCATTGGCTGAAGATATGGAAAAACTTCTTCATTGAAATATTTCTCTACATAGCTCTTATGAAAGGATTTTACTTCGTGAGTTTGATATAGTACAATACTATTCCTTTTCAGTTCAGGAAGAATCATATTATTAAAAATATTATAATACTCTTTTTCCTGTGAAGTTACTTCGTTGTTAATCTGAACTATTGTTTTTAGCGCCTCTTCAACTGATTCATCGCGATTAATTCTTTCAAGCAGAGAACTATGATAACCGCTTACTCTGATTTTATAGAACTCCTCTAAATTTGAGGAGTAAATGGATAAGAATTTTATTCGCTCATAAACCGGCAGCCGCTCATCTTTAGCTTCAAGCAGAACACGATAGTTAAAAGACAGCCAGCTTATATCACGTTTAAAATACGAGTATTGATGATTTTTCATTGTAAAGGGGTTGTAACTGTTTATTTATACTCAAAAATACGAAGTTTGTTTGAATAAAAGACATTTTGACAATATTTAGGATTGAAAATAATAGTACAAATTATTGAATCAGTTGTTTTCTATTTAAAAATCTATCTTTGTTGTCAAGAAACAATGTAATTTATATGAAGAAAATTGGGTTGCTGTCTGATACCCACGGATATTGGGACAATAAATTTGAGTTGTATTTCAAGGATTGTGATGAAATATGGCATGCGGGAGATATCGGAACAGTAGAGCTTGCCGAAAGGTTTGAGAATTTTAAACCTTTCAGGGCTGTTTATGGAAATATTGATGACAATATACTAAGAGCTCAATACCCTGATATATTGCGGTTTAACGTAGAGAATATTGATGTCTTGATGACTCATATAGGAGGATATCCGGGTAGATATGATCCTTCTTTACGCTCACAGTTACTTGCTAACCCACCGAAATTATTTATAAGTGGTCACTCTCATATACTTAAGGTTATGTATGATAAAAAAATTGAATGCCTTCATATGAATCCGGGAGCTGCTGGTATATACGGTTTTCATAAAGTTCGCACAATTCTGCGATTTATCCTTGATAATGGTAATATCAGAGACTTAGAGGTTATCGAAATAAAGTAGATTTTTAATTCTTTAAAGGCTCTCGAAAAGATAATCCAAGTATCAAATCAGACAAAATGATTATTCTAACTGATTATATCACTCTTTTTTGGTAACTTTGTCTTTTAATTCTATATATAAATCGATCAAAAACTGAGATATGATTTCTTTTTTCAAAACTCCCTCTAATAGTATTATAGCAGTAGAAACAGGAAAAACATTTACTCCTGAAACACTGCGTAAACTAAAATGGTTATTTGGTGAAGCTGAGTTGCTTGATACAGATATAATAGAAAAGCAATATGTTGGACCTCGCCGTGAAATGATTACTCCCTGGAGTACATGTGCTGTAGAAATTACCAGAAATATGGGAATAGATGGTATAACTCGAATAGAAGAATATACCCCTTTTTCAGATAATGGAGATTCATATTTTGATCCAATGCTTCAACGTATATATAAGAAGCTGGATCAGTCAGTTTTCACGATCGACAAAAAGCCTGAAGATATTATTTACATTGATGATATAGAGGCTTACAACCAATCTGAAGGATTGGCCATGAGTGTTGATGAAATAAACTATTTAAACAGTGTTAGCAAAAAGATGGGACGAAAACTCACAGATAGTGAAGTATTTGGGTTCTCTCAAGTTAACTCTGAGCACTGTCGTCACAAAATATTCAATGGAAAATTCATTATAGATGGTGAAGAAAAAGAGATGTCACTGTTTCAGATGATTAAAAAGACCTCTTCTGTCAATCCAAACTCTCTTATTTCAGCATATAAAGATAATGTTGCATTTATACAAGGACCAGTAATTGAACAGTTTGTACCAGCCAGTGGAGATAAACCAGACTATTTTATTACTAAAGAGATTGAGAGTGTATTATCTCTTAAAGCAGAAACTCATAACTTCCCAACAACTGTAGAGCCATTTAATGGAGCATCCACCGGAACTGGTGGTGAAATACGTGACAGACTTGCAGGTGGTAAAGGATCATTACCTATAGCAGGTACTGCAGTTTATATGACTTCATACCCTCGTCTTGAAAGTGATCGCCCCTGGGAACAAACACTCTCCCCTCGAAACTGGTTGTATCAAACACCTGAGCAGATCTTAATTAAGGCTTCAAACGGAGCTTCTGACTTTGGTAACAAATATGGACAGCCTCTGATTTGTGGCTCAGTTCTTACATTTGAGCACACTGAGAACAATAAAAAGTTTGGTTTCGATAAGGTTATCATGCTTGCAGGAGGTGTAGGATATGCAAATAAACGCGATGCAAAGAAAGGCATTCCTGAAAAAGGAGAAAAAATTGTAGTTTTAGGTGGAGATAATTATAGAATTGGAATGGGTGGTGGAGCTGTATCATCAGTTAACACCGGAGAGTATTCTGAAGGTATAGAACTTAATGCTATACAAAGAGCTAATCCTGAAATGCAAAAACGTGTATCTAACGTAATCCGCTCACTTGCAGAGTCTGAAGACAACCCAATTGTTTCAATTCATGATCACGGAGCGGGAGGTCATCTAAACTGCCTATCTGAAATAGTAGAAAGCACAGGTGGCATTATTGAAGTTGATAAACTGCCAGTTGGTGACAAAACTCTTTCTGCCAAAGAGATAATTGGCAACGAGAGTCAGGAACGAATGGGTCTTCTGATGAGTCAAAAAGATATAGAAAGAGTAGAGCGGATAGCATCAAGAGAACAGGCACCACTTTATGTTGTTGGTGAAACTACCGGTGATATGAGATTAACATTCACACAATCTAATGGAGTAAAACCTATTGATATGGAGTTGGATGACTTCTTTGGTAAAACGCCAGAAACTGTGATGAATGACACTACAATAATAGAGGAATACACTAAACCTGAATATGATATACAGAATCTGGAGGAGTATGTAGAAAATGTACTCAAGCTTGAGTCAGTAGCATGTAAGGATTGGCTAACAAATAAGGTAGATAGGTCTGTAACAGGTAAAATAGCTCGTCAGCAATGTCAGGGTGAAATTCAGTTACCTTTAAGCGATTGTGGTGCCGTGGCGCTTGACTACAGAGGACATGCCGGTATTGCTACATCAATCGGACATGCACCTCAAGTAGCTATGATTGATCCTGCTGCTGGATCTGTAATGGCAGTTGCTGAGTCTTTGACAAACATTGTATTTGCTCCACTGGCAAATGGGCTCCAGAGTGTTTCTCTAAGTGCTAACTGGATGTGGCCTTGTAAAAATCCGGGTGAAGATGCAAGACTCTACAAAGCTGTAGAAGCATGCTCCGATTTTGTTTGTGATTTGGGTATCAACATTCCTACAGGAAAAGATTCTCTCTCCATGACACAACAGTATGGAGAAGATAAAATTTACTCTCCGGGAACTGTAATTATTTCTGCAGCAGCAGAGGTTAGCAATATTCGCAAGATTGTATCTCCTGTGTTAGCATATATAAAAGGCACATACATTTATTATATAGATTTCTCATTCGATACATTTAAGCTTGGTGGCTCTGCATTTGCTCAGACTATGAGCAAAATTGGAGATGAGGCTCCAAGTGTAACAGATGCTGAATATTTTAAAAATGCATTTGCAGCGGTACAGGAACTGGTTAACAGAGGCTTAATTTTATCTGGGCATGATGTTTCAGCCGGAGGTATGATCACAGCAATGCTGGAGATGTGCTTTGCTAATCCAAAAGGGGGACTCGAGTCAAGACTAGATAAAATACGTAATTCAGATCTTATTAAAATACTATTTTCTGAAAATCCTGGAGTATTGATTCAGGTTAAACATCATAGACTAGTTGAGAAGATTCTTCAGGACTATGGTTTAGGTTTTGCAATAGTAGCCCGACCGATAGAAGATCGTAAACTTGTAATTGCTAAAGACGAATTTGTTAAAGAGTTTGATATTGATAAACTGAGAAATATATGGTACAAGACATCTTATCTGCTTGATAAGAAACAAAGTGGACCTGAACATGCAGAACTAAGATTCAAAAATTATAGTCAACAACCTCTTCAGTTTGAAATCAAACCTGAATTTACCGGTAAAATGGAAGATATGGGACTTAACCCAAATCGTAAAGTAAAATCAGGATTGACTGCAGCAATTATTCGTGAAAAAGGAACTAATGGTGAACGTGAAATGGCATATTCACTATTTCTTGCAGGTTTCGATGTAAAAGATGTTCATATGACTGATCTTACATCTGGAAGAGAAACTTTGGAAGATGTTCAATTAGCAGTTTTCTGTGGAGGATTCTCTAACTCAGACGTTCTTGGTTCCGCAAAAGGCTGGGCAGGTGGATTTAAGTACAATGAGAAAGCTAAAGCAGCTCTTCGTAATTTCTTTGCAAGAGAAGATACATTAAGTCTGGGTGTATGTAATGGATGCCAGTTATTAATGGAAATGGGACTTATTTTCCCTGAACTTGGTGAACAACACCCAAAAATGCAGCACAACACTTCAAACAAGTTCGAATCTACATTTGTAAGTCTTGTAATACCTAAGAATGAATCAGTAATGCTTAAGTCACTTGAAGGAACTAAGTTAGGCATATGGGTTGCACACGGAGAAGGACGCTTCGAATTACCAGGTAATGAAAGTGATTATAATATTGCTGCAAAATACCTTTATGATGAGTATCCTGGTAATCCAAATGGATCCGACTATTCTGCAGCTGCAGTATGCTCAAAAGATGGTCGCCATTTAGCAATGATGCCTCACTTGGAAAGAACAATATTCCCATGGCAAAATGCTTACTATCCTTTTGCTTACAGAAAACATGAGGTTACTCCATGGATGGAAGCATTTGTTAATGCAAGAGAATGGTTATCTGCGCGATAAACGATCAAAGTTGTCCATATTTGTGATAATTGTGAAATCTATTTAACTTAGCAAAAAGATAAAAAGTGACTGAACCTATATTTGAGTGGGAGTTGAAAGTACGCGATTATGAGTGCGATGTACAGGGTCATGTAAACAATGCCAATTACCAACACTATTTTGAAGTAACACGTCATGAGTTTCTTGAAAAAGCAGGACTCAATTTTTATGACCTTCACTCACAAGGCATTGACGCAGTTGTTTCAAGCGTACAAATAAGATATAAAGTACCACTACTTGGAATGAACAAATTTAAGTGTACAATAACAAGACTGGAAAAAGTAAATGTGAAATATATATTTCATCAAGAAATAATAAGAATACCTGATAATGTTATTTGTGCAAAAGCAAAAATTGAAGTCGTAAATCTTATTAATGGTAAACTTTCTAAACCCGATATTTTTGACAAGGCGTTTGCACAATTTATTTAGCTGATCAGCAAGAAAGACATCAAATAAAGTGAGAAGTATTGATTGATCAGATTTAAAAATAGTTTAAACAAGAAATTGACAAATAAATCGTTATACCAAATTGCACTCACACAAATTAAAGGTGTGGGTGTTGCTCATGCCCGTAATTTAATGGAGTTTATGGGTGATGAAGAGGAGATTTTTAAAGGCAGCATATCAAAACTGGAAGCAATACCTCGTATATCAAAACGACTTATATCTGAAATACGCAATCCGGAGGTATTAAGAAAGGCTGAAAAAGAGTTAGAGTTCGTAATTAAAAACAACCTTCATCTTATCTTTTATACAGATGAAAAATATCCACAGAGACTGAATAATTGTGTCGATGCACCCATTCTAATGTATGCAAAAGGGGATGTAGATTTTAATCGTGAAAAAGTTATCAGTATAGTTGGAACACGCAATTCCACAAGATATGGAAATGATTTTAGCAGGGAGTTTATAAAAGAGTTATCACTAAAGTTCCCAGATGTTCAAATTATTAGTGGATTAGCATACGGAATTGATATCTGTGCTCACAGAGCAGCTCTGGAAAATGGACTTTCAACTGTGGCTGTCCTGGGACACGGTCTGGACCGTATTTATCCATATGTTCATCGCCAAACTGCCATAGAAATTACTAAAAACGGGGCACTATTGACAGAATATCCAAGTGAAACTAATCCCGATGGACACAATTTTGTAAGACGCAACCGTATTGTAGCGGGTATGGCAGATGCAACAATAGTGATGGAATCAGGAACAAAAGGAGGTTCACTTATTACTGCAGATATTGCCAATTCATATTTCAGAGAGGTCTTTGCTCTACCTGGTCGTATACATGATAAAATGTCTTACGGGTGCAATAAACTGATTTCAGAAAATAAAGCATTATTACTTCAAAATACCGAGAATTTCATTTCTCAGATGGGATGGGAAATGGATGAGAGAAAGATATTACCAAGGCAAACAGAATTATTTCATGATCTTACACCAGATGAAGAAAAAGTGTATGAAATACTCAAAAAGGATAGCCCAAAACAGCTGAACAATCTTTCAATAGAATTAAATGTTCCACTTACTGAACTTTTAATGACACTTTTAGAGTTAGAAATGAAAAATATTGTAACTGCTCTTCCCGGTGGTATGTATAAAATAGTATGATTTTTTTTCATATCTTTGAGAGGACAATCATGCAGTATTAAATGTTTTGTTCTTCGAATAAATCAAAAGAGTTAAAACTATTTTAGAGGAATAAAAAACAACCTTTTTATTTAAAGTACAGTATTAATTATAAAAAAACAAAAGTATAGAGTTATGGCTGAAGAAAAAGAAAACAAAGTCAACAAGAACACGGAGAAGATTAATGAAAAAAGCAGTGAAAAACTGAAGGCTCTACGTGCAGCAATGGATAAAATAGAAAAGACTTACGGCAAAGGCTCTATCATGAAGATGGGAGATGAGAAAGTTGAAGATATACCTGTAATCTCCTCCGGTTCAATTGGTCTCAATGTTGCACTTGGTGTTGGAGGCTATCCAAGAGGAAGAATTATTGAAATATATGGCCCTGAATCTTCAGGTAAAACTACACTCGCCATTCATGCTATCGCCGAAGCTCAAAAAGCAGGGGGTGTTGCTGCTTTTATAGATGCCGAGAATGCTTTTGATCGTTTCTACGCAGAGAAACTTGGAGCTAACACAGATGAACTTTTAATTTCTCAGCCAAACAGTGGAGAAGAGGCTCTTGAGATAGCAGAACAGCTAATCCGATCAGCTGCTGTGGATATTATTGTAATCGACTCCGTTGCAGCTCTAACCCCTAGAAAAGAACTCGAAGGAGAGATGGGAGATGCCAGCGTTGGTCTGCAGGCACGACTAATGTCACAAGCATTGCGTAAGCTAACATCAGCAATTAGCAAAACAAACACTACATGTATATTCATTAATCAATTACGTGAGAAGATAGGTGTTATGTTTGGCAACCCCGAAACTACTACAGGTGGTAATGCCTTAAAATTTTACGCTTCAGTGCGTTTGGATATTCGCAGTAATGGCACACCTATAAAAGAAGGAGAAAATCAGATAGGCCGACCAACAAGAGTGAGAGTAGTCAAGAATAAAGTTGCTCCTCCCTTTAGAAAAGCTGAATTTGATATTATGTACGGTGAAGGAATCTCTAAAATTGGAGAGATTATAGATATAGGTGTTGAACTTGAAATAATAAAGAAGAGTGGTTCCTGGTATAGCTACAAAGAAACTAAACTCGGTCAAGGTCGTGATGCCGCCAAAATAGCTGTCAGAGACAATCCTGAGCTGGCAGAAGAGATTGAAGGTCTAATATACGAAGCTCTTAAAGAACAAAATAAATAATCTGAGTTTAATTATTCAGATTCCACAAAAGAGGTTTCCTAAAGAAACCTCTTTTTGCTAATTATATTTTTAATAAAGAATTCAGTTATAATTCACCATAATTCAATAACTTCCGTTTTTCATTGAACACCATTGCCTCAGTTTTGTTATAATTTTCCGATCGATAAATTAATTTAAACGTATTTTTAGTTTTCATTGTAGTTATTACAGTTACCTATAAAATCCTACTATATACAGAACCAAATTTAAAAGAGGGAATAAAATAAATTCGTATTATTGTATAAAAAAACAATCATGACTGAAAGAGCATTAGAACTAATCAAACAGTTTAATCCTAAGCCTGTTGAAATTCCAATTAATAAGTGTGAGCTTGAGGAGATAGTTGAAGTTTTATATACTTCGATGTTCCCTGTTTGTGAATGTAAAAACTCTACCAGCTTTAGAGATGGATTAATAGTCGCTATAGAGAAGCTACACCGTAATATTGAAGGTGTGAAAGATACTGAAACAGCTGATCAAATTATAGAATCTTTTTTGGAAAGTTTACCTGCAATTCATCAAAGGCTTTATGAAGATGCACACTGTTATCTGCAATCAGACCCTGCGGCTAAATCCCTTGAAGAGGTTATCCTTACCTACCCTGGCTTTTTTGCACTCAGTATCCACCGTATAGCACATAAACTACATGAATTAGGTGTACCACTTATTGCCAGACATTTTTCCGAATATGCTCATTCAAAAGTTGGAATTGATATCCACCCTGCAGCTAAAATAGGTAAAAATCTATTTATGGATCATGGCACAGGTATAGTAATTGGTGAAACAACAGAAATTGGTGATAATGTAAAAATCTACCAGGGTGTTACATTAGGAGCCCTTTTTGTTGAAAAGAAGTTATCTGATATCAAACGACACCCCACTGTAGAAGACAATGTAGTTATTTATGCTAATGCCACAATATTAGGAGGAAAGACCGTAATTGGCCATAATTCAACCATTGGTGGAGGCTCATGGCTCACTCAAAGTGTCATTCCTTATTCACTGGTTTACAACTCTGTAGATGTAAAAATACGTACTGTTAAGAGCTTTGTAGAACCTCACGATTTCGTTATTTAATTTAAATAACACATTTTACTTTTTTATTAATTACAGTTGTAGTTAAGGCAAAAATCTGAAACAGCAAGAACTTCTTAATCATTAAAAAGAATAGTTTCAAATATGAAATACAATAACATTTTAGAAACAGTAGGAAATACTCCACATGTTCGACTAAACAAGTTATTCCCATACCACGATGTATGGATTAAACTTGAAAAGCAGAATCCTGCAGGCAGTATAAAAGATCGTATAGCACTATCAATGATTGAGGATGCTGAGAGAATGGGAATAATAAAACCTGGAGACACCATTATTGAACCAACTTCTGGTAATACAGGAGTGGGACTTGCATTCTGCGGGGCAGTAAAAGGGTACAATGTTATCATCGTAATGCCTGAGTCTATGTCGGTTGAGAGAAGACAAATTATAAGTCTGTATGGAGCAGAACTAGTTCTCACCCCACGTGAAAAAGGAATGAGAGGAGCGATCGAGAAAGCAGGTGAACTGCAAAATGATATTCCGGGATCATGGATACCACAACAATTTCAGAATTTATCAAATCCAAAAATACATGCAAAAACAACAGCACAGGAGATAATCAAAGATTTTCCTGAAGGGATTGATTACCTGATTACAGGAATTGGAACAGGCGGACATATCACTGGTGTTGGTCGTGAACTTAAAAAGAGATTCTCTGAAATAGAGGTAATTGGAGTTGAGCCTATGGACTCTCCTATAATCTCAGAGGGAAGATCAGGACCGCACTCAATTCAGGGCATAGGAGCCGGTTTTATACCAGATACTCTTGACCTGGATGTTCTGGATGATGTAATAAAAGTAACCAAAGAAGAGGCTTTTGAATCTGCTCGTAAACTAGCTAGAGAAGAAGGAATATTTGGTGGAATCTCCACCGGTGCCTCCATTGCTGCGGTAATTAAAAAGATTGATGATTTAGTAGAGAATAAGCGAATTATAACCTTCAACTATGACACAGGCGAACGCTATTTATCACTTGATGGATTATTCAAATAAAAGGTGGAAGCTAATATAATTCACGTATTAGTTTTTTGTTGAATATAATAAACAAGGTTATTTATATGCTCAATTTTTAGTCAATTCAACTAAAGTTCATACAATCAATTAGATATATTATATCCAGAGATCTCTTCAAGTGTTGCAACAGCAGTCTCTACTGTTTTAACATTATCAATTACAAGAGATCTCTTTTTACCTGCTTCACGTAATTTACAGTTCCGTGGATGAACTTGAACATAATTAAGTAGTTTACCAAATGCAGCAGACTGATAATAAGGCGATTCACTATCTGATACAAGATTTAGCGACATTTTACCATTCTTAAGCATAATTTTTTCAATACCAAGTGGTCTGGCCAAACGCCTCAGTCGCACAATTCGTATAAGCTCCTTACCTTGTTTAGGCATCTTCCCAAACCTATCCTCCATCCTCTCAATGAAATCAAGAATCTCCAGCTCTGTCTCCATATTGTCGAGCTCCCTATAAATCGCAACCCTTTCAGCATCATTAGGAATATATGTAACTGGGAACATAAGCTCGAGGTCACTTTCTACATGCACATCATCAACAAAATCCTCATCCTTTGCCTTTTCACTCAATTCCTCATTATACAGATCTGAAAACTCCTCTTTTCTCAATTCCTGAACAGCCTCAGCAAGAATTTTTCTGTAGGTTTCATAACCCAGATCAGCTATAAATCCGCTCTGTTCAGCTCCCAGCAAATTACCGGCACCTCTGATATCCAAGTCCTGCATGGCAATATGCAGACCACTCCCTAGCTCTGAAAAATTCTCGATTGCCTGCAACCTTCTGCGTGAATCACCGCTCAAAGTATAAAGAGGTGGAGCAAGAAGATAACAAAAAGCCTTACGGTTGCTCCTTCCCACCCTTCCACGTAGCTGATGTAAATCGCTCAATCCAAAATTCTGAGCATCAATCACTATAATAGTATTTACGTTAGGCATATCAATACCCGACTCAATAATGGTAGTAGCTATTAAAATATCCTGCTCATGGTTCATAAAATCAGAGATAACACCCTCAAGTTTTTTAGGATCCATCTGACCATGACCAATAGCAATTCGAACATCTCTTATCTCCCTTTTAATTAATTCTGCAAGTTCATAAATATTCTGGATACGATTATTAACAATGAAAACCTGTCCATTACGGCTCAGTTCAAAATTTATAGCATCCCGAATTAACTCTATATCAAAAGTATGCACTTCTGTCTGAATAGGATAACGATTAGGAGGAGGAGTACTTATTGTTGACAAGTCACGTGAACCCATAAGAGAAAACTGCAAAGTACGTGGTATAGGAGTAGCAGTCATAGTCAACGTATCCACATTCACCTTCAACTGTTTAAGTTTCTCTTTTACAGACACCCCAAACTTTTGTTCCTCATCAATTATAAGAAGTCCCAGATCCTTAAATTTAACATCTTTACTTACCAAACGGTGAGTTCCTATTAAAATATCTATCTTCCCTTCATCCAGATCCTTTAGAATATCTTTTTGCTCTTTAGATGTTCTTACTCTGCTTAAATAATCAACTCTGACAGGGAAATTAGCAAGTCGATCTTTAAATGTATTATAGTGCTGAGTAGCCAGCACAGTTGTAGGAACAAGTACAGCCGTCTGTTTTCCATCTGTTGCTGCCTTAAAAGCAGCCCTGACAGCAATTTCAGTTTTCCCAAACCCTACATCTCCGCAAATCAAACGATCCATGGGCTGTTCACTCTGCATATCAGCCTTCACATCGCGAGTTGCTTTTACCTGATCAGGAGTATCTTCATACATAAAAGAAGCCTCCAGCTCTGTTTGCAGATAGGTATCCTTTGAGAATGCAAATCCTTTCTCCTGCTGCCTTTCAGCATAAAGCTTAATTAAGTCGCGCGCAATATCTTTAATCTTCGACTTAGTCTTCGCTTTTACTTTTTCCCATGCTCCGCTTCCAAGTTTATTTAATTTTGGAGATTCACCCTCCTTACCCTTATACTTAGAAATCTTATGCAATGCATGAATTGAAACGAAAACAGAATCATTATTCAGGTAATTAATTTTAATAACCTCCTGAATCTTATCGCCAATGGGCAAACGTACAAGTCCTGAAAACTTACCGATACCATGATCCATATGCACAACATAATCACCCGGCTGCAACTGATTTATCTCCTTAAGAGTAATGGCAATCTTACCCGAACGTGCCCTGTCTGATTTAAGGCTATACTTATGGAATCTGTCAAATATCTGATGATCAGTAAAACAACATATTTTCAGAGTATCTTCTATGAAACCCTCATGCAGAGTTTTATTCACAGGAATAAAAGGAATAGAATCATTACGATCCTCAAAAATATGAAACAGACGTTTCTGCTGTTTCTCACTATCACTTAATATATAGATAGTATATCCATTATCAATATATTGATGCAGCGAGTCGGTCAGCAGATCAAAGTTCTTATGATACAGAGGTTGAGCAGAAGTTTTGAAATTAATAACAGCATCAGCTGTTTCCTGCATTTTAGCATCAAACCTAATCTGTTTAAAAGATTTTACAGAGGATAAAAACTCATCTTTTGTCAAAAGATCCGCTTTTACAAATTTAACATCCAGTGGATCAATCTCTATATGCAGATCATCTTCATTGAGTGATTCAATACGACTGATTATCCATCTGATATCTTCAATCCCGATTATTGAAGAAGCAGGCAGTAAGTTGAAGATAGATGAATTCTTATTACTATTTCTTCCAAACTCGGGAACAATACGAATAGTATCAAATCTCTCTTTAGAGAGCTGAGTTTCCATATCGAAGTTACGAATTGTCTCAACCTCATCACCAAAGAAATCTATTCTGAATGGAAATTCTGATGCAAAAGAAAACACATCAAGAATACTACCCCTCTGCGCATATTGACCAGGCTCATATACATAGTCCACATACTGAAATCCATAATCGTCAAGAACCTCACTAATGAATGATGAGTCGACCTTCTCCCCCACCGAAACAGTTAATGTCTGTTCTCTCAAATGATCACCCGAAACCGTCTTTTCGGCAAGAGCATCCGGGTAACTCACAATTATCAGCGAGTTATTCTCCTCTTGTAACCTGCTTAATGTTTCAGTTCTCAAAATCTCATTAGCCGCATCAAGCTGTCCAAATTTTGCAGCTCTTTTATATGCAGAAGGGAAGAATAGCACATCTTTTGAACCTACTATCTGTGTCAGGTCATGATAAAAATACCCTGCAGATTCAGCATCATTCAATATATAGAGATAAACGCCTGAATTTTTATTAAAAAGAGCAGATGAAAACAGTGCACGCGACGATCCGTGCAAACCCTTTACCGATATAACATCTGCTTTTTTCAGTATTGAGCCTGCTGCCGAAACCTCAGGTAGCTTTCCAACTAACTGCTGTAGTTCTGTAATGTCTAAAGTTTTAACCATTAATACGAAAGTGCAAAGGTATATTTTTTTTCTTATCTTTGCGATGACAGGAATAGAAAATAGATTATGCAAATAGAGACCAGATTTACACCTGATTATATATTCGAGAGCAGTTGGGAAGTGTGCAATAAAGTTGGAGGAATTTACACAGTACTATCCACACGTGCAAACTCACTTCAAAAGATCCATAAAGATCAGATTTTCTTTATCGGACCTGACATATGGAAAGATAATGAAAGCCCCTGGTTTAAAGCTGATGATTCAATGTTTGCCGAGTGGCGTGACTATGCATTTAAGAGTCAGAACCTCGAAATACGTGCCGGAAGATGGGATGTGCCGGGGGAACCAATTGTTTTCCTTGTAAAGTTTGAACAGTTTCTTAGTCGACAGAACGAACTATATGCCAGAATGTGGCAGGATTACGGCGTTGACTCAATCGCGGCATATGGGGATTATCACGAATCCACAATGTTTGCCTATGCAACAGGAATGCTTATAGAAAACTTCTACAGATTTCATCATCTGGAGTCGTTCAATGTAATAGCACATTTCAACGAGTGGATGTTAGGAGCAGGAGCGCTTTACATAAAGAAATATGTCCCAAAGATTGCGACAATGTTTACAACACATGCAACCTCAATTGGTCGCTCCATCGCCGGTAATAATTTACCGCTTTATGGTCATCTCCATGAGTATAATGGCGATCAGATGGCACGTGAGTTAAATATGGCAGCTAAACACTCAATTGAAAAGAAAGCTGCATTGAATGTGGACTGTTTCACAACGGTCAGTGATATTACTGCAGAAGAGTGTGCACAGCTCCTACAGCGCAGACCAGATGTTATAACACCTAATGGCTTTGAAAAAGACTTCATTCCTAAAGGCAGTAAATACACAAGTAAACATAAAAATGCCCGAAAAACATTACTGGAAGTGGCTGAAAAGACTTTAGGACACCCAGTTCACAGAGACGCACTTCTTGTTGGAATCAGCGGCAGGTATGAGTATAAGAATAAAGGGATTGATCTTTTTATTGATTCCTTAAGGCATCTGAAGGCAATGAAAGAGCTTACACGAGATGTTATTGGCTTCATAATGGTTCCTGCCTGGATAAAAGGCCCCCGCAAAGATCTTCAATTACGGCTCAATAATTTACCTGTTGATGAAAGCTTAAATAAAACAGGTATTGTAGATTGTCCTTTTGTAACCCACGAGCTTATGGATCCTCATCATGATAATGTCATAAATCATATTAAACATGCCGGACTCTGCAATGAACCAAACGATAGAGTAAAAATAATTTTTGTTCCATCATATCTTAATGGAGATGACGGAATATTTAATCTTGATTATTACGATCTGCTTATTGGTCTGGATATGTCAGTATTCCCCTCCTATTACGAACCATGGGGATACACTCCGCACGAGAGCGTTGCATTTTCCATACCAACAATAACAACTACTCTCTCAGGATTTGGAGTCTGGGCTAAAAAGAAGGGGGATCGTAAACCAGGTCTCAATGATGGTGTCGAAGTTATTTACCGTAATGATGACAACTATACTGAAGTATATGAAGAAATCGCATCCATAATATATGATTACACACTAAAAAGTGCCGAACAGATCTCAATCTTAAAAAAGAGTGCAGCAGAACTATCCAATAAAGCAGACTGGGCACACTTCATAAAGTATTACCGTGAAGCTTATGGCAAAGCGTTGCATAATTCATACATAAGATTATCTAAACCTTATAAACTAAGTTCAGAATAAATCAATTATCTTTGCTCTGTTCATCTTTTATTATTAAGAGTTATCACCTAATTTCTAAAGAAAAATAAATAAATAAAACCAACTATAATGATTATAAAATCAAATTATTCAAATAGTCCTGTTTGGAGAGATATTCATGTACACGCTGTTTTACCCCCCGAGCTTCAACCACTGGAAGAGATATCTCATAATCTGTGGTGGGTATGGAACGAAGAAGTAAAAGCCATTCTGGAGACATTAGATACAGAAGAGTGGGAAAAAAGCGGAAAGAATCCAGTCGTCATGTTACAAAATCTTAGATCAGATATAACTGAAAGATTAGTAAATGATAAACCACTGGTTGAACGTATCCAACGTGTTTATGCTCAATTCAAGGAATATATGAATGTTCCTTATAATACGGAAAGACCAAGTATAGCCTATTTCAGTATGGAGTATGGATTATCTCACGTATTAAAAATATATTCCGGGGGATTGGGAGTTCTTGCAGGAGATTACCTAAAAGAAGCAAGTGACAGTAGGGTTGACATGACTGCTGTAGGCTTTCTTTATAAATATGGATACTTCACACAAAGTCTGTCAGTTGACGGGCAACAAATTGCCAACTACGAGGCACAGAGCTTCGGAAATCTCCCAATCAGTCAAGTTATGAATGAAGATGGTACACCTATGATACTTGAGGTGCCTTTTCATGACAGAATAATATATTCATACATCTGGAAAGTAGCTGTCGGTCGCATTAATCTTTACCTGATGGATACTGACTTCGATCACAACAGTCATTATGACCGCTCAATCACTCACCAGCTATATGGAGGTGACTGGGAAAACCGTATGAAACAGGAGTTTTTACTTGGAATTGGAGGAATTCTGCTTCTCAATAAACTTGGGATTAAGAAAGATGTATATCATATGAACGAAGGTCACGCAGCCTTTATCAATGTACAGCGTCTTTTTGATTATGTAGTCGGAGAAAATCTTCCTTTCAACCTGGCTCTCGAGATTGTACGTGCTTCCTCGTTATATACAGTACACACACCTGTACCTGCTGGCCATGACTATTTCGATGAAGCACTTATAGGTAAATACATGACACCTATAATTGAGAAGATAGGTATTCCATGGCAACAATTCATGGATATGGGTAGATCCACTCCCGGCTCAAACGAGAAATTCTCAATGAGTGTATTTGCACTAAATACAGCTCAGGAGGCTAATGGTGTAAGTAAATTACATGGAACCGTTTCACAAAAAATGTTCCAGCCGGTATGGAGCGGTTACTTTCCTGAAGAATTACATGTAAGTTATGTTACCAATGGTGTTCACCTTCCAAGCTGGGCTACTTCGAGTGTGAAAGAGCTTTTTGCAAAACATTTCGGTAGCGATTTCTTTGAAGATCAGTCGAACACCAACCTGTGGAATAACATCTGGAATGTCAGTGATGATGAACTTTGGTCACTGCGTTGTCATCTAAAAAAGAAGCTTGTAGATTATATAAAAGTGGAGTTTACTGATGGTTGGCTAAAGAACCAGGCTGATCCAACAAGAATAATGAACATACTTGAAGAGGTTAATCCAAATGCTTTACTAATAGGTTTCTCCAGAAGATTTGCTACCTATAAGCGTGCGCATCTGCTGTTCACCGATCTTGACAGACTAGCTAAAATTGTAAACAATCCTAAACACCCTGTTCAGTTTATATTTGCCGGTAAGGCTCACCCCGCTGATGGAGGTGGTCAGGGATTAATTAAACAGATTGTTGAAATATCAAGACGTCCGGAGTTTCTAGGAAAGATAATATTCCTAGAGAATTATGATATGAGACTGGCTAAAAGACTGGTTTCAGGTGTTGACATTTGGTTAAATACCCCTACTCGGGCTCAGGAGGCCTCAGGAACTTCTGGAGAAAAAGCCGAGATGAATGGTGTGTTAAATCTATCTGTTCTGGATGGATGGTGGTATGAGGGTTATAAAGAAGGTGCAGGCTGGGCTCTTACAGAAAAAAGAACATATGACAATCAGGAGTATCAGGATGAGCTTGATGCATCAACAATATACTCTCTTCTTGAAAATGAAATTATCCCTCTCTATTATGCTCGTAATAGTAATGGTTATTCACATGAGTGGATTCAGTACATTAAGAAATCAATGGCTTTAATAGCTCCAATGTGTACTACAAAAAGAATGATGGATGACTATTTCGATCGTTTTTATAACAAACTTGCAGAACGTTCAAAACTACTGCGATTAAACAATTATGCAAAAGCAAAAGAGATAGTTGAGTGGAAAGAGCATACTGCTTCTAATTGGGATTCATTTGAGGTTAAACATATCGAGTTTAACCCGAATCAGAAAATGAATATCAACAATGATAATAAAGAAATATATGGGAAAGTGGTTATAGATAGGAAGAATCTTAAATGCGACCTCGCTGTTGAATGCGTAGTTGTAGATATAGATCCTACATCTAAAACTCCTCAATTCGTAGAATCATACGATTTTGAACTCGTAAAAACAGAAGGTAGTTTGCTATATTTTGAAAGCAGTAAAGCACTAAACGATCCTGGTTCTCATCAATATGGACTACGTGTTTATCCTAAGAATCCAGACCTGCCACATAGAATGGATTTTGCGTATACAAGATGGATATAATTACTGCATAACTATAAATCAAAAAGCGTATCTTGAACAAGATACGCTTTTTTTATCGGATAAACCGCACAATGTTAAAGTATTATTGAATTGAGATATAAAGATTGTGCTATGCTATATTATTAAAAGGTAGAGGTCAGATAGCATCCAATAATCTGCTTTTATGTGGAGAATTTCCGAAACGTTTACTATAAAGATTCACCAAGTGTGAAACACTTTTAAAATCGTACATCTTGGCAATCTCTGTAATGCTCATGTCAGAATTAAGTACTAGCGACTGAATTTCTTCCATTTTACGGTCTAGCATCCATTGGTAAGGAGTTTGTCCAAAACACTTCTTAAAATGGCGTGTAAATGTTCTTACGCAGTCGTATTGACAAAGTTCTGCCAGTTCAGTTACGTTTTTTGTAGACATATAGTTCCTGAGAACTTTATCTTCAAATGACTTTGATCTTGTTGAATGAGGAATCAGTTTAACAAGTACAATTTCTTTATCTGAATTGGACTTAACTTTACTAGTCATTCCATCTGAAAATGTAAATGTGCATGACTCAACATCTGTGAGCAAGTACTTACGTACGTTATCTGTGTTTTTATTTTCTGTGTCCATATTTTCCCTTATTAAATGTTCCTTTATAAGTAATATCACCTAGAGTAATGCGAATGTTATACTCATCTGCTCCTAAACCTGAAAGGCTTACTATACCAACCCCATTATCAAATACATCAAAGAATGAAGTCTTAGCACCTTTACTTCCATAAATTTCAACGAATACCGGACCGGTATAGTTTTCTACAGTAACGGTTACTTCATTTTTTCCTGAGTAAACTACGACAGCAGGTTCAACTGTAGCCATGAATGACTGAACACCAAATGATTGTCTTGCAATTCGTGTGGTTCCACCCTCTCTGCTTATATCTACAATATCTTCCCAATTATCCTGCACCCTGTTTTCATTCTGTATGTTTGAAGGAAAAGCTAGTGCTATACAAACTGTCATTAAGAATAACACAAATCCTGTTTTTTTCATTTTTTTGAATTTTTAATGCGTTAGAGATTAGTGACACAAAATAACTCACTATTGACACAAAAATCAATACCCTATCACTTTTTTAACGGCATTATTACACTCTTATCATTGATTTACAAATATTTAAGATTGTCCTTTTTAACGGCAATTAATGTCGTTTTAATCATTAAATAGCGAAATATCGAGATTATTTTCGCTCATTTTCTTCTTTAATTGCGATTTTCTAACTCTTACACTTTCAACTGTTGTATTCATAAAAGTTGCGAGCTGACGGTTGTCTGCATCGCATGCGATAAGCATAAGCATCATTTTTTCATTGGCATTTAAAATACCATTTTCATCTATTAAATGAGTATAGCTATAGAATGTCTCCTCATCAGGCGATAGTGTCCTGTTTATATCACGAAGATCAGTGTCCGTATTCTTCAATATTGTCTGCATCTCTTTATATACCTTGGGCTGAGAGGATACATACCTTTGTGTGAGTTTCTCAAACTCTCCCTGAAGAAATGTAAGCCTGTCCGAAATATTACTATATAATTGGATCAGCCATTTACGCTTACCCTCCTCTTTTCTCATTATCTCAGCCTGAATTTCCTGATGCCTCATTTTTTCCTCGGCCTGCATAAGTTTAATCTGAGTAACTCTCCTGACTTTCCTCGCATACATCAATATAAATATTAATACTATAACCAGAATAAGTGCAAAAATTATAACCCTAAGTGCTTGCTGACGTGCACGAAGCGCTTCGTTTTCTGATTCTGTCAAGTCATACCTCTTCTCAAACTCAGCGATCTGAGTATCAAATCTGTCTTGCGCTGAATTAACATACATTTCAAATGCATCTTTTCTATATTTGTTTGCAAGTGTATAATTTCCCTGCAATTCAGCAATATCAGCTATCTTCATATGATATAGATAATTCTGACTATAAGTGCTATCTTTTATCATATCCAATGCTATCTGAGCATAAAGCATTGCACTATCAAAAAGTTGAAGTCCAACATACCTGCTCGAAATATTGTAGTAAACCCTTGATACATCGATGCTCTCATCTTGCGATCTCACAAGTGACAATTTTGCTTTTTCTCTTTCAAGTGCAGTGACAGGATCTCCGATAACATCATAATAAAACGACTGGGCATTGAATATAAAATAGTCTTTTTCCGGCAACAGATTATAAAATGCAGACAAAGAATCAAGATAATTTTTCCCATTTACAATATTCCTCATCTTCATCTCATTCCAGAAAAATGCAAGATAGGTATCAAACAGATGTACTGAATCTTGCTCTAGTTGAGCAAAATCTTTCGCTTTTTGATAATGCTCATTAGCAGAAATATAGTTCCTGCCATTATAATTTATATTACCTAGAAAATAATTGATTAGATAACCCAGTGATGGATTGGGTTGTGATGTAGCATTCAGTAACCTGCTTGCCTCCCTGAGAGGCTCATAAACAGTACTATCCATAATACCCATACGAGTACGCACAATTCCCTGATAAGCTAATGATCTTATCAGATTAGGATTTTTTGGATCATGAGATTTATAATAATATGTTACTGAATTTATAAGTGAGTCACTCGTAAAATCTACATATGTCTTATCGTCAGATATAGTCTTAAGAAGGTTGTAATATGCTCTGTTAGACCTATTTAATGATTCTACATCCAGTGTTTTTAAACTATCTGACACAAGTCGGGGATTACTGTCTATCATAGTATCCCAGTATGAAAGCGTAAGATTAATATCTATGTCCTCTGCTTTCTCAGAACATGAATGACATATTAATATTAAATTAAATACCAGTAATGATATAATAAAACGGACGAAAACCATTTATAAATTTATTAATATAGCGACTGCAAAGATACAAATTTTTATTAATTGACTGCCAATTATTAAGCAAAATTGTTTACGAACACAGCATCTGCTCTATATTGAGAAACCAGTATATTGAACGTGTCTATATTTCGTAATTTTTGTCAGTAAATTTATTAATAATATCCTATATAAACCAAAAAAAAGAATACACATCGGCCAGAGATCGCTTATACATAGCTTATATAAAGTATAAGCTATGTATAAGTAATCTATAAATGATCTTTGGATATGGTATTGTCTAGTCCTGAAATAGGTTTACACTTAAATCAATTTAATGTAAATATAAAATAGGATTATGCATAGTGCGTAATCCCTTGGGTCACTATCTTTTCTTGTAACTGATCACTGCCCATCCATTAAGAACTATAGCAATAATTACCAGTGAAATTAAATTCATCCACACATCAGTTATATTGCTGCCATTAAGATAAATCATTCGGAATGTTTTAGTCAGATAACTAAAGGGGTTAACAGCTGCAATTAATTGAGCCCATACTGGCATACTTGAAACTGGAGTAAACATACCTCCAAGAAGTATCAGAATTAGAATAAAAAACATAACAAGAAAACTTGCCTGTTGCATAGTGGAGGAATAATTAGATATGATAAGTCCCAATCCTGAAATGGACAGAATAAAAACAATTGAAGAAAAAAGGATAGCGATAACACCTCCCATCGGCCAAAGCCCGTATAACATGTAGGCAGTTGTAACAGAAATAATCATTACAATTAATCCGACAATCCAGAATGGGATAAGTTTGGCAAGAATAAAATGATACCTTTTTACCGGGGTGACATTTATCTGTTGTATAGTACCATTTTCTTTTTCCATAACAATATTAAGTGCAGGTAAAATGCCACATATAAGCGTTAATAAGAGTACCATGAACCCTGGTATCATAAAATTCTTATAATCAAGTTCAGGGTTAAATTTATTTTGGGTGATAATATCAATCTTAGGTCTTCGCAACATGTTTTCTCTCGATTCCGGAGGAATTGTGTAAACTAACTCGTTACGTAGCTCCGACGAGAAATCATTCACAATCTGCATAATATAATTGCTGCCTAATAATCCAAGAGTGCCATTTACAGAATTCACTGCTACACCCAGAGAGGAAGTCCTGCTTTTAATAATATCTCTGTCAAACGATGCTGGTATCTCAATTATCATATCTGTCTCACCATTATCCATATTCAACATTGCTGTTTTATAATCAAGTGGAGTATCGTTAAGAATAAAATATTTAGAAGCATCAATTTTGTCGGTTAATCTTTTGGAGTAACTGCTTTTACTGTGATCCACAACATCTATTTTGATGTTTTTAATTTCAAAACTCACAGCCCATGGAAAAATGAGAAGTACCATAATTGGATACAATATGATCAATTTGGGAATCAAAGGATTTCTGAACATCTGCTTAAACTCTTTTTCTACGAGAAATTTTAAAGTTTTCATCCGATTAAAACTATTTATTTTAATATATCAGACTGAGGTAACCGCTTGTTACTTTATATCTACTCCAATCTCTTTTTTGTTTTTATAATTGTGACCCTCAAAAGGAACAGAGTCATTCCAATAAGTATCAGCAACTCTTTCCAGATTACAAATAATCCTTGTCCCTGGATCATTACTTTACGTACAGCATCAATAAACCATCGTGCCGGCACAATTGTAGATATTGCCCTTAATAATACAGGCATATTTTCCACGGGAAAAATCATTCCTGACAACATTAGTACCGGTATCATGGCAGTAATAGCCGAAAAAATAACCGCGTTAACCTGTTTATCTACTAAAGTGGAGACTGTCAAACCATATGTCAGAGTAAGTGAAATGTATATTATTGCGACCAAAGAAAGCAGAGTCAGGCTACCATTCACAGGTACACCCATAACAAAATAACTTAGTAGTAGTATAATAACAAAGTCAATAAATGATATTACCATATAAGGTATAGTCTTTGCAAAAATCATTGTACCCTGTTTAAGTGGCGATGCAAGCAAAACCTCCATTGTTCCTCTCTCTTTTTCTCTGACGATAGAGACAGATGTCATTATAGTACATATAATCATAAGCACAAGTCCCATTATTCCAGGAACAAACATATAAGATGATTTCATTTGTGGGTTGTAGATCATTCTGTTCTCAGTCAGAATCTGAAAAGGAACCTCCGTAAGTTCGGTTTGCTCTTGCTGATAACCTAATATAATTGCAGAAGCATAAGATGCCGAGATATTTCCTCGATTGGGATCTGAACTATTTGCAATTAATTGAACCGCTGCACTTCCTGAATTCACTATATCTTCCTGAAAGTTATGCTGAAAGACAACTGCCAGATCGAGTTTATCCTTTCTCAATGCTTCTTCCATGTCATTCATTGTTTGCATATATCCCAGAAAGGTAAAGTAGGAGTTGTTTTTAATTCTCTCAGCAATGTCTGTAGTAAAGTCATCTGGCACTGGATCATAAAAAGCTACTCTGATGTTCTGCACCTCCATATTTATAGCAAATCCAAACAGTAGGATTTCTACAACAGGCAGACCTATTATTATAAGCAATGTTCTGCTATCACGAATGATATGACGGAACTCTTTATCTACAAAAGCAATAAATTGTTTCATTTTAATCCCCTCTCTGCTTTGCGTGCAAGCTTTCTGAATACCTCATCCATTGTTTCAGCTTTGAATTGTCTTCTCAATTCTGAAGGTGAATCAAGGGCTTCAATTCTGCCATCTACCATTATTGATACTCGATTGCAGTATTCGGCTTCATCCATATAGTGAGTGGTCACAAAAACTGTAATTCCCCGGTCAGATGCATCATAAATCATCTCCCAGAACTGTCTCCGCATGGCAGGATCTACCCCACCTGTTGGTTCATCCAGAAAAACTATCTCGGGTTCATGAAAAATTGCAACCGAGAATGCCAGTTTTTGTTTCCAGCCCAAGGGAAGATATTTCACCAATGTATTTCGTTCTTTCTCAAAATCAAGTTTCTTGAGAAGTATATCTGTTTTTAATGCTATTTCTTTTCCTGAGAGACCATATATACCTCCAAAAAGTCTAATATTTTCCCAAACTTTCAGGTCTTCATAAAGGGAAAACTTTTGACTCATATAACCAATATTTCGTTTTATCAACTCGTTCTCTTTTATTATATCATAACCTGCAACCGTTCCCTCTCCTGCAGTTGGCATACTTATACCGCATAACATCTGCATTGCAGTTGTTTTACCTGCACCATTGGCACCAAGAAATCCAAATATTTCTCCCTCTTCAACATTAAATGATATATGATCCACGGCGGTGAAACTGCCAAACTTTTTGGTAAGATCTGAAACCTCAATAACCTTTTTGCTCATACTATTTACTTGTCAATGCCATAAAACAATCCTCAACAGTTGGCTCTATAGAAGCTATTTTCACATCACTGAACTCTTTATCTAAGAGATATTGCTTTAGCTCATCAATCTGCAGATCATCATCTACCGTAATATGAATTTTGTCTCCAAATGCGAAACTTCTTTTAATTCCTTCATGGTTCCGTAATTCGTGCAGAATAGCCGACATCCTGCTTCCTTCAACGGCCCATAAACTCTCGGTGTATTTATCAATAATTCCTTTTGGAGTATCAGATGCAAAAAATTTACCTTTGCGAATAAGAGCAATTCTATCACATCTGCCGGCCTCGTCCATATAGGCAGTAGATAATAGTATAGTAATACCTTGCTCTTTCAGACGTGCCAGCATATCCCAGAACTCTTTTCTGGAAACGGGATCTACACCTGTGGTGGGTTCATCAAGAATCAATATTTCAGGTTTATGAATCAGCGCACAACTTAATGCCAGCTTCTGTTTCATTCCTCCCGAAAGAGCACCTGCACGTCGATTCTTAAAAGGTTCAATCTGCTGGTAAATATCTTTAATGAGAAGATAGTTTTCTTCAATTGTAGTACCAAATAGTGTTGCAAAGAACTTTAGATTCTCTTCTACACTCAAATCCTGATATAGTGAAAATTTGCCCGGCATATAGCCAATAATCTGTCTTATCTTTCGGTAATCTTTCACAATATCATATCCGTTCATAATAGCTGAGCCGCTATCTGGTAGAATAAGTGAGGCAAGAATTCTGAACAAAGTGGACTTTCCGGCACCATCGGGACCAATCACTCCAAATATCTCTCCATCATCTACCGTGAAAGATATCCCGTTGAGGGCATTTTTTTTCCCGCTCTTTCCGTAACTCTTATGTAAATCTTTTACCTCTATCATCTTAATTAAATTTCACTTCGCCATACATGCCAATTTTAAGAAATCCATCATTAGGTACAGCTATCCTAAGTGCATAAACCAGATTAGCCCGTTCATTTTTGGTCTGTATGGTTTTAGGAGTAAATTCTGATTTTTCTGATATCCAGTTAATTGTCCCTTTGTACGATTTCATACCTCTTTTGCCATCATCAACACTAACTGTCACCAGATCATTTAACTTAATCATAGCAAGCTGATCGTTTGTAACATATGCCCTTAAGTACATCACACCGGTATCAGCAACCTTAAAGAGAGGAGTGCCCATAGTAGCAAGTTCTCCAACTTCGATATATTTATTTAATACTGTACCTGAGATGGGACTTACTACGCGGGTTTTCTCAAGCTGATCATCAAGTTGTGCTATCTGTATTTCTAATGAGGAGCTTTGTGCTGTTATATGTGCAATACTTTTCTGAAGAGTGGATGTTTGTGCTGAAAGCTGACTCTCCAATACTTCCAGTTGAGATACAATATCATCTAGTTGTTTTTGATTTGCTGCATTAGCAGAAACCAACCTTTCCACTCTTTCCTTTTCTCTCTTCAAGCTGTTTATCTGATCTCTTAAAGCTGCTGTCTGAGCATTAATATCAGGCTGTTGAGCTATAACTCCTTTGGCATTGGAAAGAATGCTCATTTTATGGAGGTATAGCTGTGTGCTATCTATAATTCCTACTAGTTGTCCCTTCTGTAATTGATCTCCTTCATTCAAATTAAATTCTAAAACTGTACCGTTTGCCTGAGAGGACACAATTACTTCAGTTGCTTCGAATGATCCGGTAGCGTCGTAATTATCTTCTCCATCTTTGCATGAAATCATCAATAGTAGAATTGATATTGCAGTGAATAATTTAAATGGTTTCATAATTTAATTATATGTTATATCTTATTGTAGCCATGTTGTTATTTTTCAGACATTTAAGCCCGAAATAAGATAGAATTAGTTTTGATTTGTAATGTATTTAAGAGAATAAACAGACATTAGAAATTGAATCTCATGCAGAACCTTTGCCTGCTTGGCTGACTCTTCTGCAATAATTTCCTTCATCAGATCGGAAACGGTCATAGTACCATTCTCTACCTTTATTTCGGTAGTCTCACGTATCTGAGTATGCAGTCTGATAATTTCTTCATCATCCTGCATAGTTTTTCTATATTTTTCAATTTCAATTTGTTGTTGTGGTATCACTATATTCAGATTTTGAAGAAATATTTCTCTGCGTGAGTTGACTGCCGACTTTTGCAAATCAATCTTCCTGATGTCACTCTTCAAGGTGTATAGATTGCTGAAATTCCAGGTCAGTCGCACTCCTCCTAAAAAATAGGGGTTAAATTGGTTATCAAACATGTTTAGACCTGGTTTACCATAGCCTCCCTGAGCAAATGCACCAATAGTTGGCATTACACCTGCATTCAGGAGCGATTTCTGTGATTCTAAGGCATTCTCTTGTGCTTCAAACATCAGGATTTCAGGCCTGTTGATTATCGGCAGGATTGTTGTAATTCCTGGATCTGGTTTAACAAATACCATATCGCTATTAAGCTCTTCACCTATAAGTACCGACAACATTTGAATATACGCCATCAGATTTGATTCAAGATTAGTTCGCTGTTGCCTTGCTTTTAGCCGTTCAACTCTTACTATCATGAGGTCGGACTCGTTAGCTACACCATTTTGCATATAAGCTTTTACATTATCATAATTACGCTGAAGTTCTTTCTCCAGAATTCCAAGTTGATTTAATTGCTCTTTAATCAGTAAAACACCAAAATAGAGATTATTTACACGCTCTTTTAAAGTATATATCTCATTGTTGAGCTGCCTTTTGTCTAACTCTGCATTAACCTCAATACTATTCTTTTGTGCCGAAACTCTTCCTCCGTCCCATATAAGCTGATTTAATTCAGCAACTACTCTGAATTGATCCCGATCAATAGTAGGAAGCTGAAATCCCGGTACTTCAAGATCAATACTTGTTACATCTGACTGCCATGTTCCTTGAGCAATAAAGGATCCCTGAGGGAAATATGCTTTATTAGCATTTGCAATGTTAAACTCTTTTGTTTTCTCAATAATATCATACATGGCAATTGCTGGATAGTTAGCCTCAGCCTTAACCTGACATTCTTCAATAGTTATATTTTGACCAGATATAAATGGTATGTACACTGAAGTCAAAACTATCGATATCAATAATGTTTTGAGTGGCATAATTATATTCTATTATTTTTTTATGGTTGCTGTTATCCATTCTAAAATCTTCTCTTTTCGTTCTGACACAAAATCAACAAACTCTTCTTTTTTTACTAATCCCGAAGATATGATCAATGGTTTTGCAACGAATGGGAAAATAGTTAGACTTAATATATTGACTATCATATGAGAAGCTGTCATTTCGATGTTTCTCTCCTTAAGCTGTTTCTCTATAACCGGCTGTGCTATCAATCGAGCATTTTCAGTAATCTCTTTGAAGAGCTCCTTGTTAATTGTCAGTTCATTAAGTATAAAGATTGGAAGTTCTTCATTTTCAATAAGCAATTTGGTATAATTTTCAGTTATCAGTCTGATCTTGTCTTCTAATGGAATAGTCTCATCCCACATAACAGGACCAATTGCACCTAATAGAATCCTGAACTTCTCTTGCACTACTTTTTTGTAAAGTTTCTCTTTACTGCCAAAGTAATAATTCAACAATGCCAGATTTGTTTCTGCTTCCTCTGCTATCTCTCTGGTCTTTGTTGCTGCATACCCTTTCTGTGTGAAGAGTTTATCTGCTGCTTTGATAATTTTTTGTTCTGTTGTATTCTTATTCATCATTTTTTTTCAATATTCCCTGCAATAGAAAGTAAATGTAATTTAATCACATGATTTAAACATCTGTTTAAATCTTTTGTTTAATCAGACATTATGTATTTAACATTATTTAGCGCAGATCAGAATAGCGTTATAATCTCCACATATTCATCAAACTATGACATGCATACTAAAAATAGTATCCATAACTAACGTACGGATGAAATCGCCGTGACAATTCAGAATAACCCAATTCAAGTCGCAGTGGCCCGGCAACAGTCAGATAAGAGTAACCCAAATTAACACCTAAAAATGAATCACCTTCAAGGAGTGTGTGCAGATGATTGTTATGTATAGTAAAATTAAGATTGGTATATAGATAGTTATTTGTAGTAAAATTGTAATGGATATTCACATCAGTTGAAAACACCATGTTTTCAAGAAACTCCATGCCGGTTGATCCCTGAAGTGATATCTGTTGTGGCATATAGTGTCCATCTGTTCTTCCTCCTACCAAATTCCTGTACATTCGAGGTACACTGTCGTTCATAATATATCTGGCAGTAATACGAGGTGTAATAAAAACTTTATCACTAAGAGAAAAAGGTTTTAACATTTTCATCCTCACCACATTCAGGGGTGCTTCATTTTCCATACTCACGAAGTTGTCAGTATGTAGTGAGTACTGAAAAGAAAAATACAGACCAGAGGTGGGGAAGAAATCTTTGTTGAGATTATCGTATACTCCATTTAGCAGATAATTAAAATAGAGAAGGTCATTTAATTCTGATTGGGGTGATTCGAAAACACTACCCATCGCCTTGTAGAAATGGAAATGTTCCATCTGAGCTCCAAGATGCAGCATTATATTTCCGAAGTAAAACTCAGAAAAAACGAGATTCAGGCTATTTCTTGTTATCCCAAGATTATATAATAATTTACCTCTATCATAAATACTTAGATCATTTTTACCTATTTTGTAATTTATACCCCCTTTAAAAAATATTCCACGGTTTATAGAATAATCAATCATCAGAAAGGGATCACGACTTAGTCTGGTGGTTATATCGAACATAGAATTGAGTGAACTATTCAGCCTGATTGTGGTATTTGCAAGTATTGCAGCCAAATCATTACTGTCAAAATGTATTCCCAGATTCAACCGATTAGCTTCTTTTACATCAACTGTTATAATAAGATCAAAAGGATCTTCACCTTCAAATCTGTAATAGACTCTGTCGAACATCCCGCTACCATAAATCTTGGAAATCATATTGTCCAGCTCTTCTCTGGTAATACTACCATTATAATTGTCTATCCATCTGTTCAGATAACTTCTCTCTCTTTGCGTTATTCCTTCAACATATATATTATTGATTGTAAGTGTATCAAGCTCAAGATATGGATTTCTCTTTTTAGTTTGATTGTAAAAATTGGTGTCGATGGAAAGAGACTTTTTAAGTTTGGTAAGTTCATCACGATGTTCAATTGCAGCAGTAAATCCCCTTTGAATAATAGTATCAATTGCTGTTTTGTGAAAATCCATCATTCCAAAAGGATACACATCAGGTGTAATTAAAATATCAGTATCTGAAATATTATTGTTTAATTTATACTGGCCAATAAAGTTCCAAATCTGCTGAGTAATCTCAGAAATAGTTCCTCTGCTTTGTTCCAGTTCTTTCTCATCACGAGAAAAAGTAACTCCTATTACAATATCCGCACCCATGCTACGAACCAGATCCACAGGGTAATTATTAACTACACCGCCATCAATTAAAAGCATACTATCTCTCTCGACAGGTGTGAATACCCCGGGAATAGCCATACTTGCACGAATTGCTTCTGCAAGATTTCCTTCACGCATAACAATCTCGTTGCCTGTACGTACATCTGCTGATATACATCCAAATGGTATGGGCAAATCATCAAAACTGATATTATGATGATAACCTATTGTTGAATTCAGAAAAAGATTGTAAATATTCTGACCTGTATATACTCCGGCAGGTAGAGATACTATACGGGAATTTTCACCAAAAGGAAACTCATAGGGTAAGGAAACCACATATCTGCTTTGGTTATTTCTCCTGAATGCGGGTATATTTTCACGGTAAACACCATCACTCATAAGGTGGTTCCAGTCTTGTACCTGAATTAATGAGTCAATCATATCCGTGGTGTATCCCACTGCATACAGACCACCCACAACAGCTCCCATGCTGGTACCGGCTATATAATCGATAGGAATACCAATTTCTTCGAGTACTTTTAATACGCCCACATGAGCAAAACCTTTTGCACCACCACCACTTAAAACTACTCCAACCTTTTTCCTTTGAGGATTACTTCCAGGTGTAGCAACTTTATTCACCTCACTGCCTAAAACAACAATCACCAGGAATAAGTAAATACATATTATAGAAAGTCGTTTTTTCATTTGGCTAGTTGTAATATTAAATAATTGGATGTTACAAATATAACCAAAATTCATAAAAAGCGACTCTCTCTATTTAGGGGTAATAAATTATATAAAAAAATGCAATCTGGTTGGAAAAAGATATGACTGTTTGTGGATTATAAAAAGGTATATTATGGCAATATTCTCTAATATTTGTTAGAAGATGTTCGAATAAAAAGAGCGATTCGTTTTAATGAACCGCTCTTTTTATAAAAATTTATTGCTCCAATTTTTGTGACCCCGGAGGGGCTCGAACCCTCGACCCATTGATTAAGAGTCAATTGCTCTACCAACTGAGCTACGGAGTCATAATTTGATCGCAAAGGTAAATAAAAAAGGAACAAAACTACAAAGTTTGTTCCTTTTTTATTCCGTTTCAATATCCTTAGAGATCTGAAAGCTCTGAGCCGGCTTTAAACTTAGCTGTTTTTTTGGCTGGTATATTGATAGGCTGTTTTGTGCGTGGGTTGATACCTTTTCTTGCACTTCTTTCTGAAACTGAGAATGTTCCAAAACCTACTAATACTACTTTACCACCACTTTTTACTTCTTCGGAGATTGTTTCTAAAGTTGCGTCCAATGCTTTTTTGGAATCAACCTTGCTAAGACCAGATTTCTCTGCAATAGCGCTAATTAGTTCTGATTTATTCATAAGAAAACGTAAATAAAGAAATTAAACAAACTTTAAGTATGGGCTGAAGCCCTGATTTGGCGTCAAATATAGATTATTAAATGAAAACAATCAAGAAAAAAGGTAAAAAGTATTTGATTTTTCTGAAAATTTGCTTTTTATAGGTCTAAAAACCTTATAAGCTTCGAAATAATACGTATTTTTGCGCCTAAACAGCAGATTTCAAATCATGAATAATTATAGAAATAGCTTTTCAGGCATGTTACCTACTGTAACAAAAAATTTACTTATTATTAATGTTATAGTATGGTTAGCACAATTCGTTTTACTAAGGAGGGGAGGGATCGACCTGACTCAGCAGTTTGGTTTGCATTTCCCATTTTCTGATAACTTCAGGATATATCAGCCCATAACTTATATGTTTCTTCATGACCCTTACTCTTTCTCTCATGTATTCTTCAATATGTTTGCAGTATTTATGTTTGGAAGAACCCTAGAACAGGTTTGGGGTCCTAAGCGTTTTCTGACATATTATCTGATTACCGGGATTGGGGCTGGATTGGTTCAGATTATAGTGATGTACCTTAGAGTAAGTGCAGTTGTTCCGGCAGACATGTTTTATGCGGTTAATACTGTTACTGTTGGTGCTTCCGGAGCTGTATTCGGTATTCTGCTTGCCTTTGGAATGTTGTTCCCAAATGCACAGTTATTCATTATCCCGTTTCCATTCCCTATAAAGGCTAAATGGTTTGTAATAGGTTACGGTCTCGTGGAGCTGATTTTTGGTGTTTCAAACCGTATAGGCGATAATGTTGCTCATTTTGCACACTTAGGTGGCATGCTGTTTGGCATTTTTATGATTTTGTACTGGAGAAAAAAGGACAGGTCTCATGGCAGATATTATTGACAACTTAAAACTGAAATACAAGTCAGGTACTGTACTGACAAAGCTAATATTTATCAATGTTCTGGTATTTGCTGCTTTAAAAGTTATCGATGTTATCTTCATTCTGTTTAATATTCATAGTCTGGATCTGATAACATTACTGGGTGTACCCTCAAATTTGCAGCTACTTACACAGAGGTTCTGGACACCTGTAGCATACATGTTTGTTCACGAAGGTTTTTTACATATCCTTTTTAACATGTTGTGGCTCTACTGGTTTGGTCAAATATTTATGCAGTATTTTACAGGACGCACACTGGGTAGTTTGTATGTACTGGGTGGACTGGCAGGTGCTATCCTATACGTTATTGCATTTAACACTATTCCTTATTATCTGGATATGGGAAGGGGCTGGATGATTGGTGCATCTGCGGCTGTAATGGCAATTGTAATGGGTGCTGCGTTTTACAGACCTGAACTTAAACTGAACCTTCTCTTTATTGGACAGATAAAAATTGTTTATATTGCGATTTTCGCATTCGTTTTGGATTTCATGTCTCTAGGCAGTGCCACAAACCCTGGTGGACATGTAGCTCATATTGGTGGTGCCCTGCTGGGATATTTATTTGCCATACAATATAAAAAAGGTACAGATATTACCGGGTGGATGAGTCGCCTGATAGATTTGTTTGCAGGATTATTTAAACCTCACAGAAAGAAACCCAAGATGAAAGTGTATCACAGTAGAAAAGAGACAGACTGGGATTATAATTATCGGAAGAACTCAGAGCAGGAGGAAATTGATGCTATATTGGATAAGTTGAAGAAGTCCGGTTATAGCGGATTAACTCCTGAAGAAAAAAAGAAGCTTTTTGATGCCAGCAAGAAATAAAAAAAGAAAATTCAGAGATGTAGTGAAATTGGTTATATTTTTAACCAATATATTTGCTATTGCACTTCTTTTTAGTTCTTTTCTTGCATGGAATGTATCTACTCTAAAAACTAATCTCTTTTCATATATTGGCCTTGGTTTCGGTTTCATTTTACTGTTAAATATCGCATACCTTGTTTTCTGGCTTCTGTTCTCTAAATGGAAATATGCGGCAATCTGTCTGATCGCTTTACTAATATGTTATAAGCCTGTTACAACATTTTTTCCTATAAAAATAAATCAACCTAAGGCTCCTGAAAAGTCAATTCAAATACTTACTTATAATGTACAGGGATTTCCTAAGGAACGGGATAAGAATTCAAAGGAGCGACCTATTCTGGATTATATTTCAAAGACTGATGCTGATATTGTATGTTTACAAGAGTATCTGGTAAGCAAAACAGGTCAATCAATATTCTCACAGCAGGATGTAAACCGTAAACTGAGTATGTATCCTTACAGGTCTGTCACCGGCCTTGAGTCATCAGGCAAGTATCATATTCTGGGACTAGCTTGTTTCTCTAAATACCCGATAGAGGATACTCATGAAGTTGTGTTTGAATCATCCTATAACGGAGCTGCTGTTTACACTATAAATATTGAAGGTAAAAGATATACAGTTGCTAATGTTCATTTGGAGTCTAACAGTATAATGGCTGAGGATAAAAAACTTTATAGTGACTTCCTGCAAAATACAGATTCAGTTAAATTAGAAACTGTGACAACTAACATACGAAATCGTCTGGGTAGTGCTTATCGTATGAGAGCTAAGCAGGTAAATCAGGTAAAGGATTATATTAAGACGCAGGGTACACAAGGCACTATAATCTGTGGTGATTTTAATGATACCCCCATTTCTTATGCTTATAATCAGATGAAAAAGGGATTGCAGGATGCTTATGTATCCACTTCTTTTGGACCTGGCATCACTTATAACGAATATCTTTTCCTTTTCAGGATAGACTACATAATGCACAGCGATAATTTTAAGGCTTATCAGACTAAAGTAGATAAAATTGATCACTCTGATCATTATCCTTTAAGAACTTGGCTGGAGTTAGATGTTACTGAATAGATTAAATATCTGATTTGCACCTGAAAAATTAATTGATTAGTTTTGATTAAAACTCATGATTTGAAACTATCTTGCATCTGGGAATAACTACTTACCGGAATCATTTTAGTGTCGGAAGTCAATCTCCTGAACAATTAACAGAAACAAAGAAATAAAATGTATAAAATAAGTAAAGAATTTGCTTTTTCTGCTGCTCACTCTCTTTTTGGATTACCGGAGGAGCATCCTTGCAGTCGCCTTCACGGACATAATTATGTTGTAACTGTGCATCTTAAAGCAGATAAACTAAATCCTCAAGGGTTTGTTCGTGATTATAATGAACTTAGTTTTGTAAAAGATTATATCGATAAAAACCTCGATCACAGAAATCTGAACGATATTATGGCTCCGCTGAACTCATCTGCTGAAAATATTGCAAAAATGTTATTTGAAGCATTCAAGCCTAAACTACCGGAGCTTTATGCTGTAGAGGTGAGCGAAACCCCCAAAACTTCGGCTATATATGAACCTTAATGTAAACGAAATATTTTACTCCTTGCAGGGTGAAGGTGGAAGAACCGGACAGGCATCTATTTTTATCAGACTTGCAAAATGTAATCTTGCCTGCAGCTTCTGTGACACTGATTTTGAAAGGGGTGTGAAGATGTCTCTCGAAGAGGTTTTTAAAGAGATAGAGAAATATAACTGTAAATGGATTATATGGACTGGTGGTGAGCCGGCATTACAGCTGAATGACAAAATTGTTGCATTTTTTAAAGAGAGGGGCTACCTGCAAGCAATCGAAACTAACGGCACTAAAAGAATACCTTCAGGTATTGATTACATAACCTGCAGTCCCAAGCAGAATTTTGAGATAGTAAAGGAGTTAATCCCTGAGGTTGATGAACTAAGATTTCCAATTCAAAAAGGAGATCCTTTACCTGACATTTCAATTTTACCTAAGACAAACAGATACCTGCTAAGTCCAATTTTTGATAACGATAAAGTTATTCAGGAGAATGTGGATTACTGTATCTCTCTTATAAAGGATAATCCTGTGTGGGCACTTAGTTTGCAAACACATAAATTAATTGGAATAAGGTGACATGACAAAATTTTGCATTACCATATTAGGCTGTGGATCAGCAATGCCAACAACACTTCACAACCCACCCTCGCAGCTAATAGAAATGAATGATAAGCTATTCATGATTGATTGTGGAGAAGGTACACAGCTTCAGATGCGTAAATTTAAGGCTCGTATGAGCAAGCTTCATTCTGTTTTTATTTCACACCTGCATGGCGACCATATCTTCGGTTTGCCTGGTCTGCTTTCCACGTTAAGTCTGCTTGGAAGAACTGCCGACCTGAATATTTATGCTCATAAAGAGATAGATTTTTTAATTAACCCTTTTCTTACCTATATGGGTAATCACATATCATTTAAGATAAATGTGATTCCTATTAATCCACACTCAGAAGAGATTATTTTTGAAAATTCTTCAATAAAAATTCACTCTTTCCCATTAAATCACAGAATAGATTCTAACGGTTTTTTATTTGAAGAGAAGAAATCAGCAAGTCATATAATCAGAGAAATGATTGATTATCACAAAATTCCCTATCATATGATTTATAATATCAAAAGAGGGGATGACTTTATCACTACTGAGGGAGATGTTATTAAAAACGAGACTCTTACTGTTCCGGGAACACCTTCAAAGAAATATGCATACTGCTCTGATACTGCTTATGACCCGGATGTTGTTAAGTACATAAAAAATGTTGATCTATTATATCATGAGGCTACATTTGCAGAAAGTGAAAATAAAAGAGCGGAAGAAACATATCATTCCACTGCAGGTCAGGCTGCAACTATTGCTAAAATGGCTGAAGTAAAGAAGCTTGTTATTGGACATTTTTCTTCCAGATATAATGAACTAGGAGTGCTTCTTAAGGAAGCATCATTAATTTTTCCTGAAACTGAACTTGCATCTGAAGGAAAAATATTTGAACTTTAGCTTTTTTATTGATGCAGCTAGAATTGATGTAATTTAGTACTATGAGGCTTTTCTATTTAGTATTGATCTCTTTTTGTTTCTCAGTTGGAACTTGCTTTTCTACTGAGCGCAATACTTTTATAGGGATGCCAGACAGCCATCTTAACTTTAATAATCAGAATCAATTTTATCACCAGCCCAATATAGGTCAGGATAGTGTAGTCATTAAACTTGCTGAGAATCGCCTCATAATCGAAAATCTGCCAAAAGACGACATTCTGGAAATTTATAATATTATGGGAGTAAAGGTCTATAACAGAAGGATAAATGCTGGCACAAATGAGTATATACTATCACTCCCAAAAGGTTATTACATATTAAAAATAGGGAAATTAACAAAGAAAATTGCAATAAGATAAGTTTTTATTCTCTTTTTCATATCTTTGTCAGTTGATCGAAGTAGATAATAAGGTTATCATTCTTCCAAAGAGTTAATTAAAAAGCTGGTAGATAAAACTATCTGCTTATTCAAACTAAAGTTATTAAAAATCAATCATTATGAACATCGCAATTGTTGGAACTAGCGGAGCTGTAGGACAAGAGCTGCTTCGTGTTTTGGAACAGAGAAATTTCCCTGTTAAAGAATTACATCTATTCGGCTCTTCAAGAAGTGCCGGAACATCATATAATTTCAAAGGTAAACAGATTGTAGTTAAAGAGTTACAGCACAATGATGATTTCAAGCGTATTGATATTGCATTTGTTTCTGCCGGTGGTAGCACATCGCTTGAATTTGCTGAGACAATCACCAAGCACGGAGCCATTATGATTGACAACTCAAGTGCATTCAGGATGGACGACGAGGTGCCTCTTGTTGTTCCTGAAATTAATGGTGAAGATGCATTAAACCGTCCGAAGGGAATAGTAGCAAACCCTAATTGTACAACAGCTCAACTGGTGATCGCATTAAAACCGATAGAAGATATTACTTATATAAAAAAGGTTCATGTTGCAACATATCAGGCAGCTTCCGGTGCAGGTGCCGCTGCTATGAAAGAGTTGGAAGAACAATACAGAGAACTTGTTAAAGGGGAAAAGCCTACAGTATCCAAGTTTGCTTATCAACTTGCATATAATCTTATCCCTCAGGTGGATGTTTTCACAGATAACGGTTACACCAAAGAGGAGATGAAGATGTATTACGAAACTCGAAAGATTATGCATTCAAATATTGAAGTTAGTGCTACATGTGTACGTGTACCTGTAATGCGTGCACACTCAGAAGCCATATGGATTGAGACCGAACGTCCGATATCTATAGAGGAAGCTCGCGAAGCTTTCAGCAAGGCAGATGGTGTAAAGCTAATTGACAATCCTAATGAAAAAGAGTACCCAATGCCACTCGGCCTGGAAGGTACTGACCCTGTTTATGTTGGTCGTATACGTAAAGATTTGACTAATGAAAATGGATTATCATTCTGGACTGTTTCCGATCAGATACGTAAAGGTGCTGCCTTAAATGCAGTTCAGATAGCTGAATACATTATCAAAAACTCTTAAATCCTTTCTCATCAAAGTAAAGTTCGGATAAAGAAGAATATTATAAAACCAGCTGTTATCAGCTTTAATAAAAGACCGGCCAAAAAACCTGCAAATGCTCCAGATGCTTGTTTTGCGGCCGGTTTTAATTTGCTGCCTGTTATTAATGCTCCAATCAGCGCTCCAGCGAATGGACCCAATATTATACCCCATGGTCCGATAAAGAAACCAAACAGAAGTCCTATTGTCGCTCCCCAGACAACCTTCCTATTTCCTCCCTTCTTCTTTGTTCCCCATATAGGCAGTACATTATCAAGTATTGAAATTACAACTGTCACCACACCAAGTATAATGATTGTAACCCATGATATCTCATTCTGAGTAGTTGGTATAAACTTCAGGGCAAGCAATCCTGCCCAGCATAACGGCAGCCCAGGGAGGATAGGAGCAATAGTACCAACTGCTCCAACAACCAACAGCAGCGCAGACAGTATAATCCAGATTAAATCGGCCATAGTTTAATCTTTAGTGTTAGCAGAGTGTTCATGTTAATGAAGATGATCATGCTCCATTAAAACTCTGTGAGGAAGAGAACCATGTCCCAATATCTCTATAGGACAAGACTGATAAGCATTTGTAAGCCATTCCTGAGAGATATCACTCCCAGAGTGATAATGAAGTCCCTGGTTAACACAAGCTATATTCTTAACTAAAGAAATGATGGTGCCAACATCATGCGAAACCAGCATTATGGCAATTTCTTTGTTTATATCACCCAGAAGTTTATAAAAGTTGGTTTCAAAAAGTTTATCAACATAAGTACTTGGTTCATCAAGAATAATAAGCTTTGGATTATCAATGATTGCTCTTCCAAGGAGAACCCTTTGCAGCTGCCCTCCTGAGAGTTCACCAATTGCTCTTGGAAGAAGCTCTTCGATTCCCATTCTCTCTGCTACATCCTTTACTTTCTGCCTGTCTTTTGAGGAGTAACGTCTGATTAATTGTTTATGGGGAGTAAGTCCTGAAAGTATTACTTCAGAAACAGAGATTGGGAATTTTTTATCAATCTGATTTATTTGAGGGAGATAGCCAATGTTCAATGATGGTACAACCTTACCGTTGTTGTAAAACTTAATAACACCATCCTGAGGTTCAATTAGTCCCAGTATAGTTTTTAATAATGTGGTCTTACCTCCTCCATTGGGACCAATTATTCCAAGAAAGTCATCTTCAAATATGGTAAGCGACACATCACTTAGCACATTTGGTTTATTTTCATAACCTACATTCAGTCTCTCTATCTCAATTAGCTTATTCATCTATTTCTTTTCAATAACTACAGAAAACTTGCAAAACTCAAATCATAAGTTTTTCAATTATTCCACTCTCGATAAAATTTCAGCTATGCGAATCAACTCTTCGTCCCATTTGTAGCTTAATGGATCTATCTCAAAAATCTCTGCTCCTACTTCAGAAGCAATAACTTCTGCATTTTTTTTATCAAACCCTTTTTGAATGAAGAGGGTATTTATATTCTCTTTTCTTGCAACATCCACTAACTCTCTGATTTGAGATAAAGAGGGACTCTTTCCCTCAAACTCAATACTATGCTGATGGAGGTTGTAATCCTCTGCAAAGTAACTCAATGCGGGATGGAATATTATAAAGGATCTTGCAGGTATATCTTCAAGTGCTGTACTAATAAGCTGATCTATACTATCCACTTTTGCAACAAATCTCTCCAGGTTTTCATTAAATATATCTTCATATTCAGGGTATTCAGAGATGAGAGCATCTGCCATATTCTGAACAAATATTTTCACAGCTTTAGGAGAAGACCACACATGTGGATCCATCGATTCATGATGATGATCCAAATCTCCATCCTCATGGTCGTGAATATGACCACCCATCAGCTCAATTCCCGCTGAACAATCAACAACTTTGACATCAGGATTATTGTCTGATAAGCGACTGCTCCAAGCTCTCTCAAAACCAAGGTCTCCCACCTTGAAGTAAATCTTGCTTTTAGCCATTTCCAGCATTACCGAGGGTGCAGGCTCATAAGTTTCGGGACTGGTTCCCGGTGGCACAAGCGTATTTATTCTGAATATATCACCAGCAATCTGATTCAGAAAGTATCGTTGAGGTTCAATCGTTACTGTCAATAGCTCCTTATCATCAACGCCATCTCTTTTGGACGCTGAGTTACATGAAAGGAAAAATAAAAAGACAATTATTACAGGAAAATATTTTTGCATCTTGTTAATTTGTAGACAAATGTAATAATTTTCATTCTCTGATGGAAATAGTAAACAAAGATTTAATAAATTTGTTTGTGGGACTTATTTTCACAGTAGACCTGACAATACAATATTCTACACGATAATTTATTATGCAACATAAAATAATAACTACAGAAGATGGCTCACACACCCTGTTTGTGCCTGAACTGAATGAACACTATCATTCTGTTAATGGTGCAATCCAGGAGTCGAAGCATGTCTTTATTGATACCGGTTTCAAATACTTCCTGGAGAAAAACATCAATCAGGATGACCAAAAGAGTATAAATATTCTTGAAATAGGTTTCGGAACCGGATTAAATGCTTTCCTCACTCTGATAGAATCTCAAAAGTTGAATGTAAATGTGTTTTACCAAAGCGTGGAGTTATACCCTGTCTCTATTAAAGAAGCAGAAAAACTTAATTACTTCGAATTAATAAATCAGTCTGAACAGAAAAAGTTTAAACAACAAACAAATTTGAGTGAATCAGAGCATTTTAAAGTAATAGATAAAACACTTTTCATGAAGCTTCACACTACTCCCTGGGAGAGAGCAGTTGACATTTTACCCGAATTCACACTACTAAAACAAAAGTTTGATTTTAGTAAATGTGAGAAGATCAGAGCTGACAGACTATTCAACCTAATCTATTTTGATGCTTTTGCACCGGACAAACAGCCGGAAATGTGGACAGAGGATATTTTCGGCAAAATATACTCTTTATCTGATGCAGATGCTGTTTTCACCACATATTGTGCAAAAGGAGTGGTAAGGAGAATGCTGCAAAGTGCAGGTTTCAAGATGGAGAGATTACCAGGACCTCCAGGTAAGAGGGAAATATTGAGAGGATCAAAATTATTAATATTTGACACAGAGTAATTAACTAAACAAGAAATTTATCTGTTTGTTTTATTAACAGGAACTTTTACTAAAACATTAAATTGCATCAATATGAAACTAAGAATTATTTTAATTTTTGCTGTAATTATGATTTCCAATCTACTATTTGCCGAAAACTTTGAGACTGACACCTTTAAAACTAAGTCAAATAAAGAAGTTGTAATTACATTTATAAAACATGGCTCACTGATGCTTTCATACGATGGATTGTATATACAGGTTGATCCTGTAACAATGTTCGCTGATTATTCAACTTTTCCTAAGGCTGATTTCATACTTGTTACTCATGAGCATGGTGACCACCTGGACATTAAGGCAATTAATAATTTAACGAAAGAGGATACCAGAATCATTATTAATCAATCGAGCCGTGATATAATTTCGAAAGGTGATGTGATGAAAAATGGTGATAATCTTAATCTGAGAGAAGATATTCATATAGAGGCTGTTCCTGCATACAACTATACCGAAGGAAGAGAAAAGTTTCATCCACGTTATCGCGATAATGGTTATATTCTTACAATTGATGGTATGAACATTTATATTGCCGGGGATACAGAAGATATTCCAGAAATGAATAGTCTAAAAGAAATTGATATTGCATTCCTACCTGTGAATCAACCTTACACTATGACTGTAGATCAAGCTGTTAAAGCAGCTAACATGTTTAAACCAAAAGTACTTTATCCATATCACTTTGGTGATACTGATGTAGAAGCAATAAAATCAAGACTGGAAAATTCAGAGATAGAGGTTCGAATCAGGAGTATGGAGTAAGATATTTCATATGGAGTTATACCTGAATAAAAATAACAATTATGCAAGTTACACCTGAACATAACGAGAAGATTGCAAAAATCACTTTTGCATCAGTATATCCACACTATATTGCCAAAATAGAGAAAAAGGGAAGAACCAAAGAAGAGCTTCTGCAGGTAATTAAATGGCTTACCGATTATAACGAGAGTCAACTTCTGGAATTTATTGAAAATAAGACAACATTAAGAGAGTTTTTTGAAAACGCCACTCTCAATCCAAATGCCGAACTGATTACAGGAGTCATTTGCGGTTACAGAATAGAGAATATTGATAATCCAATAACAAGACAGATCAGATATTTAGATAAATTGGTTGATGAGTTGGCTAAAGGAAAAAGTATGGATAAAATATTAAGAAATCAGTCAAAATGAGTTCTTAAATATATTTTTATAATAACCCACATTTGTAGAGCGATAAGTTTGCTGATTTGTAAATTTATCGTTTCTTTTGTTGTATCAAAACTATTCTATGGAAATAGCTGCACGACTAACAGAAGCCGGGAAGGAATATAAAACCGGAGAATCTACAATTGTAGCACTACAACCTACAACTACCGAATTCAGAACAGGTGAGATTACATTACTGGTTGGTCCGTCAGGATCAGGTAAAACAACACTTTTATCGCTACTTGGATCTGTAATTTATCCTACCATGGGTAAAGTATGGGTTGGGGACACATGTGTTAATGATCTTTCAGAAAAGGAACTTGCTAAACTGCGATTGAAACATATAGGATTTGTCTTTCAGGGTTTCAATCTTCTGGCTCCGCTTAATGCACTGGAGAATGTGATGGAGCCCCTGTTGCTGCAGGGTGTGAGTCGGAAAGAAGCAAAGAGAAGAGCCATGAAACTTATCAGACAGTTTGGGATGGAAGACAGGATCTATAATCTCCCAAGAAACCTGAGTGGAGGACAACAACAGAGAATAGCTATAGCCAGGTCATTAATAACTGATCCTAAGTTAATACTGTGTGATGAGCCAACAGCATCTCTTGATCATAAAAGTGCCAAGATGGTAATGGAAATGTTAAGTCAGCTCTCACTTGACAACCGTGCAGTTATTGTAGTAACCCATGATGTCAGACTTAAAAAATATGCTGACAGAACCATATATGTTTCAGAAGGCAGAATTAGCGAAACGGCTATTGAGGACGAGTTTTAAGAAAATAAATTACATATGTACAGAAAAATAGCATTTTTTTTATCTGTTTTAATTTTAGCTTCCTGTGGCAGTAAACAGGAAAATAGCGAAACCGAGGCTACCTCAATTATTCCAGTGAATGTTGTAGGTGTAGGTAAGATCGTACCACAGGGAGGTGTGATTGAACTGGCTGCACCAGCAGCAGGTATAGTGATGGAAATAAATGCCAAGCCTAGTGAGAAGGTAAGTCGAGGTGATCTAATACTTACTCTTTACAATAGTGACGAGGAGCTTGCATTAAAAGAAGCGGATTCACGTATCAGAACACAAGAGATGTCTATTGAATCAGCAAAAATCACTATTGACCAGGAGCGTATTGCATACAGCGATCTGACCCGACAGTTGAATGATGCAAAAGAGTTACTTAGTGCAGGAGCTACAACAGGTGAAAATGTGAGAAGATTGCAGAGTGAGTTCGATCAAAAAACAGAACGATTGAAAATACTTGAGAATGACTACAACCTAAAGAAATCTCAACTCAATGAGATAAGAGTACAACGTGCCTCTAAAGCTAATGAACTGGATAAAACACTATTCCGTGCACCCTTGGATGGAACTTTGCTGGATATAACACCAAGAGAAGGAGAGGCGGTAAGTATGCATCAGCAATATGGACGTCTTTCACCTGATAAACCATTGGTTGTTATTGTGGAAATTGATGAGCTTTTTGCTGACAGACTTGATATAGGACAAACATGCTATATTAACCTGCATGGCGATTCGGAACTGGCTGCAACAGGTAAAATAAACAGAATCTCTCCCGACTTAAAAAAGAAATCACTATTCTCAGATAGTGGAACAGATCTGGAGGATCGTCGTATTCGTGAAATAGAAGTATCCCTCGATGAGATAAATAAAACACTTTTTATTGAGTCAAAGGTAGAGTGCAGGGTACAACTAAACTAACTGAATATGTTCACAACCGCATTTAAATTTGTTCGCTTTGAAAAATCCAAGAGCATGGGTATCCTGGCGGCAATTGTAATCAGTATCTACCTGATTGGCATTGAACTGGGCATGTTCTTTTATCTTGCTGATATTATCGGAGGGATTGTTGGCAATTCAAACCCAAAATATTCTCAGGTTTTCGTAGTGAAGAAACAGACAGAAAACGTAAACCAACTTTCACCTTTCGATATAAGATGGGTAAATCAATTAAGAAGTATTGAAGGAGTTGAAGATACTCATGGATTTGTAATTACAAACGTAGCTGTTAGATTTCCAAATGGCAAGGATGCTCCAGCTGTAATAATAGGTAGTGACTACCCTACTCTCGCTGCTGGTCCCTATGCAGAACTTGTCCATTCAGGTTCTATAGAAAACCTGGCAAATCCGGAGATAGTGTCTACCGACTTCTATGATAACAAAACACTTAGATATGATGTAAAACTGGGTACACGCTTCGAAATAAATGGGAAGTCGGCTATTGCCGGAGTAATTACAAAAGATGCGAAAGGATTTACCGCACCATTGATATATACAACTACCGACAAGGCGCGATACTATTCAGGCATGCCAAAATCACAGATAAACGGTATAATTGTGACTGTACCCGACGCAACAAAAGTAGACGCCGTTACCGCAAAGATAAATCAAATTGCACCCGATCTCAAGGCATGGCCTAAAGATGAGATAAGAACAGCAACAATTGTGAATGTAATGACTGCTAATAACATGGGTATGAGTTTCGCTACGCTGGTACTGTTCGGGATAATAAGCGGATTCTTTATTATCGGACTTACCATGTATTCGGTAACGTATGACCGCATAAAGGATTATGGAACATTAAAAGCTATTGGGGCTTCCAGTGGTTATATCACAAGATTGGTTATCACACAATCTTTTATTTACGCTATATTCGGTTATCTTGTGTCTCTCCTGTTATTGATAATCTCCAAGATTGGTATGGCAAAAGGAGGACTTATTATTAGTCTCTCCCCCGCATTATTAAGTTTTCTCTTTTTTACAACATTGATAATATCTGTTGGCAGTTCCTATTTTTCAATACGTAAATTAAGAAAGGTGGAACCGTCTTCTGTCTTCAGGTAATTTTTTAATCAATTAAAAAATCATGTATAAATCTATCTTCATATATATAAACATAGTGCTGTTTTCAGCAGTTGCATTTGCTCAGGAAACCTATACACTTGATAAGGCTATAACTTATGCAATGGATCATTCTCCCGTTTTGAACATCAATAAACTGAAACTACAAGAGGCATCAATTCAGGTAGATGAGAGCAAGCTGCAGTATGTACCGGACATATATCTTTCAGGTGACTTAAGACGCAACCTTATAATACCGGCTACTCCGGTACCTGCTAATGTTTTCGATCCCTCAGCATCGGAAGGGGAGCTTATGTATCTGAAATTTAATACCAAGTGGAACTCATCTGCAGGTTTGAATATGAAATATGACCTTTTCAACCCTGAAAAAGTAAATAGTGTTGCAAAGCAACAGCATCAACTAAGAATTCAGGAATATGATACTGAAATGTCTGAAGCAGAATTAAAAGAAAAGGTTGCGCTTGCTTATGCCGACTGTATAATTGCTGAAGAGCAGGTGAAGTTACTTAAAGATGATGTTGTATATTTTGAGGAGCTTCTGGATAATGCCAATCAACTTTTCAAGAAAGAGCAAATTAGTTTATCCGAAAAAAATGATGCAAACAGAGCCTATAATGAGTCTGTTTCTAAATTCCTGGAGGCAGAAAAAATTGCTGGTGACAGGAAGGCTGAATTACTTTACCTTATAGGAAAGGATGTTACTTCAGAGAATATCGAATCACTTTTTTTAGAGGAAGATATCCCTTCACTGCTTGAAAAGGTTGAACAAAAGAAAACATCCAAAAACATTTTAAACGACTTGGAAGTTCTCCGTCAGCAGGAAGTTACAAATCTCGCATCACTTAAAGTGAAATCGGCTCAATTTAAATATGCCCCTACCCTTTCACTGAATGGATATCTTGGAAGCAATTACTACAATAACGATTTTTCTCTTTTCAACAATAATCATTGGAGAGGAAACAGCTATATCGGACTCTCAGTCATGTTGCCCATTTCCAGATCACTCAACACAACAAAAGAAGTATCACGACTACGCCTGCAACAGCAGATGGAAACTGAGAATCTTCGTGATATACATAATAAACAGGAGAAAGAGCGACTAAACAATCTTTCACTGCTTCAGGTGAGACAGAAAAATTACCAGCTTAGCAGGGATAGCTGGGAAATGAGCCTTCAGAACTCAAAAGCTGTACAGCTGCAATATGAAAAAGGTTACATCCGACAATCAGATCTTCTCAATGAACAACAGAAAGCAGGTCAGTACCGCCATAATTTTCTTCAGGCAGCCTACGACCTATTCAATATCCTGATTACAATGGATTGATACTATTTGTTCAGTTCCTCTAAAGCCCTATCAGTCGCACTAAGCAGTGGGTCAATTGATATTGGCGAACCAACAGCATTTTTCATCCATAATTGAGGAATGATACTACCTTGCGTATACATTCTGTCAATCTCTGATGCCAGGTTCTTTCCACGCACCTGCTGTTCAATCTGGAAGTCGATCAAATGACCCATAGGATAGTTTGGAAGATAAAGAGGATAATCAATCATATGAGAATATATACCTAGTAGTATCTCATCTTCTCCACCAAGTACATCAGCATAATATTCATTCCAAACAGCTTTAGAGATCGAAATCACAGCATCCTTGAGTTGCGATGCTGTTGCATCAGGATTTGCATACAGCCACTCCCACACCTGAATATCGACAAGAGATACACCCATAATCTCGTAGCTTGACCAGAAATTATCAAGTGCCAGATAAAACTCATCTTCCGGGTTGGGATTCTGCAGTCCAAGAAGATCAAGATCCCTTTTCTGAAAGAGGAATGCCACAGCTTCTGTAAATGCAGTATTTGGCACACCATTGAGAACATAATAATCCACATCATTCATTGTGATCGTCTGTTCCACGTTATGTCCAAACTCATGAATTGCAATATTATATCCCTTATAGTCCATACCACTGTCACCTATTCTGGTACGTAATCTACTAACATCATTACGCATTTCAGCACCCCAGGCATGACCTGCACCACGTGATGCATCAACCGTAACCAGCGATGATATCTGCCTGGCTTTCTCTGTTGACCATCCCAGCTTCACCAATATATTTGGCAAATCTTTCTCCAAAGCCTCTGCATTTGGATATTTTGCTGAAGTAATAGCTGTCAGGCGATCTTCAGAAACGGTCTCTCCCGAACTGAATCCGTTATACCAAATATCAAATGGTTCTAACTTGCGACCTAGTCTGGCTTCAATAAATGCTGCTACCTTTTTCACTTGTGAAGATGAAATCAAACCTTTAAACAGCTCTTCCACATCTTTTTTAGGGATCTCCATTGTTCCATCAAATGCACGATCGATTTGCGTCGGGTAATGAGAAGAATATGGGTCCAGCTTTCTCATCACATGAAAATTTTTCAGGAAAATCTCATATCTCCTTATATCCTCAGAAGGAGAAGAGACTACATCGTTATCCCTCACTTCGTTTGTATATGGATTCCATGTATATGTGTCGTTATTAATCACTTTGACAGGAATTGACTGATCAACAATGCGCTTCATCACCTGATATATCATCCTCTGTTTTTCAAGACCGTTTTCAGTATCAGCATAATTCGATTTAAGTTCATCACGCAATCCCCAGTGAGATATCAGTTTCATTCCGTCAGGAAACAGCTGCTCACCTTTATCATTACGCAGCTTATACATATTGATGTTATAATCAGAGATATAAGCATCAGCTTCAGTTAAAGTTTTCGATATCTCCTGCTGAATATTAGCCGGCACTCTGGATATAAACCTGTCGCCCATACGAGCATATGCCCACTTCTGGCGGCTCCATTTTTCACCCAGTTCAGTTTTTTCTTCAAGTGAATAGAATGGAAAGTTTAGTGCAGTGATAAAAGCAATTTTATTTGAATAGAGGTCGTCATTTAAATGTGCAGATGCATCATAACTGCCAAACATCATATCAACCGGAGTAATATCAGGTCCAACAAGCTGTAATGGCATTTTCAGCTCAACATCCATTTTGTGGTAATAACCATTAATCACTTCAAAATTACGTTCAAGGGTAGTAAATAGTTTTGAAAGTTCTTCTGAATCGCTTACAAAAGAGGAGTTGCAAAAATCAACAAAATCTTCTGTTGTTCCGTCAGACTCGCGCCAAAGCTGCGCCACCTGCTTTACACCTCTCTCTATTCTGAAAGCATGATCCTCTCCCAGAGAATCTTTCATCTCTGAAATTAATTTATCAGCTGTTGCTGCTGAAATATACTCTGCTTCTTTCATATCATCACTTTTAATCTTATCTGTGTTACATGCCATAAATCCGAAGATTAAAGAGAACAGGACTATAAATATTAAATCTTTCATTTTATTCAGTGATTACATTTTACGTTATTTCTGCAAATTTAATATTGATAAACTGATTATTGAAAAAAACTGAATTAAAAACCGGTAATAATTATATCTTTGAGGAGTTTTATATGTTCTTGGATAGTGCAAATGATTATTCCTAACGATGTTTTCTTCTCACATATCCTAAATGAGATTAATGATGGGAAAAGTGTCAGGATTCCTTCAAAAGGGAACAGTATGTTGCCATTAATAAGACCTGAAGTGGATGAAATTGAGTTAAGTCCGATATCAGAAAACTCAATTCAAAAGGGGAATATCCTGTTGGCTGTTATCAACAATAACTATTATGTAATTCATAGAGCAGAAAAAATTTCATCAGAAAAGATAACATTAAGAGGTGATGGTAATATAAAAAAAAGAGAAATATGTCCAACTGACTCTGTAATTGCCGAAGTTACATGCATATACAGAGGAAATAAAAGAGTAACAAAATCAAGTCTTATCTGGAAAATAACGAGAATCTGTTGGTTTAAATCACCCTTGTTGCGTAGGATTTACCTGGGTTTATACAGAAGAATTAGGCAGAAATAAAAAAAATATATGAATAACCTTACTATATCACTCTTTCTTGAATTAATAAAATCTGCAATCTGGAACAGAAAAGCTGAAGAGACCCTTTTTACAGATATTGATGAACAGATATGGACTGAACTTGTAAGCTTTGCTGAGTCACAATCGGTCAGCGCTCTCCTATATGATGGAATTATGACTTTACCTGAATCGGTCTGGCCAGACAGGAAGATTATATATAAACTATTTCTTCAAACACAGTTTATCGAAAAGCGAAACAGGAGATTTAATGAGGAGCTGAAAAACATTTTTTGGGAGTATGAGAAATTAAATACACCTTTTATCCTATTAAAAGGTCAGGGAAACGCTCTTTTTTATCCTATTCCAAATCACAGAAGTCCTGGTGATATTGATCTTTATCTTTTTAACAAGGGCGATTATCAGAAGGTAAACAGGTGGGCAGTATCAAATGGATATGAGATGGATGACGAAAATATTCATCATCAAGGATTTATATACAATGACATCCAAATAGAAAACCATAAGAATATATGCTTTTTTGGTATTGATAAATATGATAAACTATTTAGTGAAAAAATTCAGAATGTAGTTGAGAACAATAAATTTAAAGAAGTAGAGATTGAAGGGTTAAAAGTAAAAGTACTTCCCGATGAATTAAATGCTTTTTATATTTTCTATCATATATTCCACCATTTTATTCATTTGGGAATAGGAATGAAACAGATATGCGACTGGGTGCTATTTATGAAAACCAATTCTGATAATATTAACAGAAGCAGCTTTAATTTGCTGGTCGACTCTTTTGATTTATCATATGCCATGAAGCAATTTGCAGCATTCGCAATCAAATATTTAGAAGCTAAACCAGAATATTTCCCATTTGAAACAGATATCAAAGGCAAGTACGTTGATCTCATTTTAGACGATGTGTTCAGTGGGGGCAACTTTGGATATGACCTATTCAAAAGAAAAACATTTCAAAATGATCTTCATAGAAAATGGTACTCATTTAAACACTCTACAGTTAGAATAAGCAGAATAATTGGACTGGCACCTCAGCATATAAAACCTCTGCCTTATATAAAACTTACCACAAACCTTAAACTATTGTTGACAGGTAAAAAATATTAGACAGTATTCATTCTATTTTCGAACTGTTTTAAGCAAACATAATATTTACTAATCTCATTAAAAGGGTTAAGCAATCTGTTACCTCTCCCTTATGATCTTCGTTATTTTATTAGGTTGATAAGAGCGAGGTAAGAGTATTATAAGAACAATTTACAGATATAGTACGTTTAAAAATTTATAGCTTATTATTGAATCTACCTGAAATGAGCATTTTTTAAACTACTAATATATGAATAGAAGGAATTTCATCAAAAGTTCCTCCCTTGCTACGGTTGCCTTAGCATCAGGATTGAACAGTTACAGTACACCCATAAATAGATCCTCCCAAAAGGGGGTATTAAAACTTGGACTAATCGGAAGTGGATGGTATGGAATGGTGATTGCAAAAGCTGCACTGCAGGCAGGTAATGTAATAATATCTGCAGTAGCTGATGTTGACACAGAACATCTGAGCAACAGTATTGCAGAGTTAACATCATTGCAGGGTAGTACCCCCAGGGGCTTTAAAGACTACAAAGAACTGCTTGATGTATCAGATCTGGATGGTGTAATGATTGGTACTCCCCCACATTGGCATGCTTTGCAATTTATAGCTGCATGTGAGAAAGGTTTGCCAATTTACTGCGAAAAACCTTTGTCGTATGATGTAGATGAAGGTAAAGCAATGGTAGAAGCTGCAAGAAAAGCCGGCAACATTGTTCAGATCGGATTTCAGAGAAGGCAGAACAAAGCTTTTAAAAAGGCTAAAGATCTGATTCAGGATGGCAGAATTGGAGAAGTTTACCAAATAGGAGCACAGATACATTATAATCCCGGGACACAAGACACGACAATCCAGAACCCACCTGAATCACTCGATTGGGATGAATGGTGCGGACCGGCTCCCAAACTACCTTATAGCCCTTCTGTTGGTCATTTGGCATGGCGTCTTGAGAAAGAGTATGGAAACGGGCATCTTGTTGATTGGGGTATTCATAATATAGATATAATCCGGACAATAATGGGTTATGGAATGCCTCAATCTATACAGGCATCCGGAGGTCTCTATAAGTTGAAAGGTAAAATCACAACACCGGACACGCTTACTGCTACATTGAATTACAGTGAGGTTCCACTGGTTTGGCAACATAGATTATGGGGCACAGGTGAAATTGATTCTCAGTATAACAACGGAGTCTTCTTTTATGGTGACAAAGGTACTCTGTTTGCTTCGGACAACCGACTAATAATCAAGCCCACTGGCAATAACCAGGAGCAAGAAGTAATAGATCTTACAACTCCCGATATGCAAGAAAAGCATGTTGAAGAGTTTATAAATGCTGTTAGGAGTAATAATAAGGATTTGATTAGCTGCACTACCCTTGATGGATTCCACTCATCTGCATCAGTTCTGCTTAGTATGATTGCCTATGAGACTGGAGAAAAGCTGATTTGGGATAATCAAAAAGGAACTGTAACTAACAGTGAGAATGCTGTAAAATTACTTGCTAGACCATATCGACAGGGTTATAACAGACCAAAATATTAAATGTATGAAGGCCATAATATCAATTATACTATTAGCAATGACTGTTTCTTTAAGTGGACAGAAAATCAATCTTATTGCAGAGAGTGCAGTTATTGAGAAGATAGGCACCGGTTACTCTTTTACCGAGGGTCCTGCTGTTTCTGCAGATGGGAAAGTATATTTCACCGATCAGCCAAATGACCGTATCTATGTGTGGGATGAGATTGATGGAGTCTCTCTTTGGCTCGAGGGCACAGAAAGATCCAACGGTATGTACTTCAATAATAAAAACATGTTAGTTTCTTGTGCAGATCTTCATAACCGACTGATTACTATTGATGAAAATAAAAACATTAGTCCACTTTTTGAAAATTATGAAGGTGTTCACCTAAATGGACCAAACGATTTATGGATTTCTCCTGATGGCGGTATATATTTTACCGATCCATACTATCACAGGGGTTACTGGGCTGAAGGACATGTTGAGGCTCAGGATACAAGGGGTGTCTACTATCTTTCTACAGATGGAAATGTGACACGTGTAGTGGATGATTATGTACAGCCTAACGGACTTGTAGGTACTCCGGACGGAAAATTTTTGTATATTGCGGATATAAATGATGGCAAGATCTGGAGGTATGATATTGATACCGATGGAACACTGAGCAACAAGACTTTTTTTGCTCCTAAAGGTTCCGACGGTATGACCATTGATAATTATGGCAATATATATCTAACGATGGGAAAAGTATGGATCTACTCACCTGAGGGTGAATTAATTCAGGAGATTGAATTCCCTGAAAGTCCTTCAAACATATGTTTCGGTGGTAAAGAGCGAGACATACTTTTTGTCACTGCACGCACCTCTGTCTACACTCTGAAAATGAATGCAAGAGGAGTAAATAAATAATACTGAAATAGAAATATTAATAATAAAATTGTAAATAGTAAAACATGAACGAAATCAACAATTATGTAAAAGCTAATGAAGATCGTTTTCTGGATGAGCTTTTCGAACTTATTCGCATTCCTTCGATTTCATCACTTCCTGAACACAAAGAGGATATGTATCGTGCAGCAGAAAAGTGGAAAGAAATTCTTCTTGCTGCAGGAGCCGATAAGGCAGAGGTAATAGAGACCAATGGAAATCCTGTGACTTACGGTGAGAAGATTATTGATCCTGATGCGCCAACCGTAATGGTTTACGCTCATATGGATGTAATGCCGGTAGATCCTCTTGAGAAATGGAAAACAGACCCGTTTGAGCCTGTAGTTAAAGATGGTAAAATATGGGCACGTGGTGCAGATGATGATAAAGGGCAGTCGTTCATGCATGCAAAGGCATTTGAGTATCTGGTAAAATCCGGAAAACTTGAATGCAATGTAAAGTTCCTGATTGAAGGAGAGGAAGAGATTGGATCTCCAAATCTGCCTGACTTTTGTGAGAAACATAAAGAGATGTTGAAAGCCGATATTATATTGGTTTCTGACACCTCAATGATTGCGCCGGATGTACCTTCGATAACAACAGGATTAAGAGGGCTTGCCTACTGGCAGGTAGAGGTTACTGGTCCGAACATCGACCTCCATTCAGGATTATTCGGCGGCGCTGTAGCTAATCCTATTAATGTGCTTTCTAAAATGATAGCTCAGACCATGGATGATGATGGCAGGATATTAATACCCGGCTTTTATGATGATGTGGTTGAGGTATCTGCTGAAGAGCGTGCAAAAATGGCAAAAGCACCTTTTTCATTAGATGATTATAAAAAATCACTCGATCTGAAAGAGGTGTTTGGAGAGAAAGGATATTCCACTAACGAGAGAACAGGAATAAGACCAACCTTTGATGTATGTGGTATATGGGGTGGATATACAGGTGAGGGAGCAAAGACTGTATTGCCATCTAAAGCTTATGCAAAGATAAGTACACGACTGGTTCCAAATCAGGATCATAATAAGATTGCAAAAATGTTTGTAGAATATTTTGAATCTATTGCTCCTGAGTATGTAACTGTAAAGGCAGAATATCTGCATGGTGGTCCTTCATATGTTTGTCCAATAGATCTTCCCGCCTACAAAGCTGCTGAAAAAGCATTTAAAGATGTATACGGAAAAGATCCGGTACCTGTGAGATCAGGAGGCAGTATTCCTATTATTGCAACTTTTGAGGAAGTACTGGGAATTAAATCTGTGCTAATGGGCTTTGGCTTAGGTTCAGATGCTATTCATTCGCCTAATGAAAACTTTCCACTTGAACAATTTTACAATGGAATAAGAACAATACCTCTATTTTATAAATACTTTGCAGAAGAGATGAAAAAATAGTTGTATTGTTAGTTTAACAACTTAAAATGTTGACAATATGATAACTTATACAACTTTATCTGAAGCAATTAACGATCTGACTAAGAGAGGTTACACTGAAAACTTCAATATAGAGAGTGATTGCATAGTATGTGCTGATAACAAGATAAGATTAAAACCTGATGAGTTTGAGATAGATGAAGTCTATCGTTTTCAGGAGATGTCTGATCTGGATAATGAAAGCATATTATATGCCATTTCCTCTGAAGTAAATAAAATCAAAGGTCTGCTGGTTAATGCATATGGCATCTACTCAGACACAGCCACAACAGAATTGGTCAGAAAACTGGGACAGAAGGATAAGTAAATCACTTCACTATAACATACGCTACATAGTGAGTATCTGCTGTAACGGGAGTTAGCGAAAGGTAACCGGAAACAATTTTTCCGTTCTTTATCTTTAGTGGTGACTCCTGTTGCAGTCTTTCATGAAATTTACAGGCACTTTCAGGTTTCTTGAAGTAATCAACTATGTATTCTCCTTCACCATCTTCGTTCATAAACTGATTATGAAACAGACGTGACACCACTCCCATATTCATTCTCATATTTATTTCAACACAAGGCTGAATTTTAAATCCACTTAAAGTGTTGCAAATCATCATATCTACACCAGCATATCCATTGTAATCAGGGAATAGTCCCGCCAGCCTTACCTTCAATGATTCTCTCAATTGGGATAACAGTTCCGGATCAACATATTGAGCCAATACACTTTCAATTTTTTCATCTGAAATCAAAACATTACCCTTATATGCACCAGAAGAGGCAGAGCTGAAAAGAGAATATCCTATGAAATCTGCATCACCATTTACAAGACAGAACTCCATAGCAAAGTCAACAACCTTATCGAGTACAGGCTCTGCAACAACACCCCCCTGCCCTTTTATAACACGTCTGCACCAATCAGTTTGTTTATCAGTAATTTCACCCAAAATCCATATAAGTCCCCTTCCACTTCCAGATAGCGGCATTTTCAAAACTTTATCCCCTTTAGCAGAGTTCAGATAAAATAATAACTCATCCAATTCCTTAAAGTAATAACTCTCTCCACAGTAATCCTTGTTTTCACACTTCAGTTCTTTGAGCAGAGAAACTGCATGTTTACGGCTTGACTGATCACGTAGAAGTTGCAGTTTTGCCATATCAGGCAGATGACTCTCAGGCACTCCGTGCGAAATAAGTTTCCTGTATAACAACGGGTTCCAGCCCCAAGGTATAATTTTATCAGATTGAGAGCTGTTTAACTGTTTGGCAACATCACTATAGCTGATGAGCTCTGCCTTTAAAGGCAGTTTGTCTCTTATATCCTCTAAAAAAGCCCGGTTGATCTCTCCTTCAGCAACCACCATGCTCTGCTTTGAGTACCATACAGGCAGAATAGCCAGATCATATGCCATTTTTACTGCAGATGCAGGCGGTGTATAATTGGAGCTGAAATTGGCAAGTGACAGATCATGTTCGGGATTAAATATGTACATCCTGTAAAAGTTAAATGTACTCTTTGATCTCAATTTCTCCGTTTATAGCCATCAAAGCATTCTCAGCAAGAGCTCCCATCTCATCCTGCCCCGGATATATATAAACGGGTGCGATCCTGTAAACTCTTTCTATTATCATGTTGCAAAACCATTTGCTGTTTGCAATACCACCAGTAATAAGAATTCCATCAACCTTGCCCTTTAATACAGTTGACATTGCTCCTATCTCTTTTGCAACCTGATATGCCATTGCAGCTAAAACTTCACTGCATTTTTCATCTCCTTTATTAGCCTCACGCTCTGCCAGGTAGGCATCATTTGTGCCAAGGTATGCCATCATTCCACCTTTACCTACAATCATTTCAGCCATCTTATTATAGCTGTATATACCACTGAAGGCTACTTTAAGCAGTTGCCCCACTGGGAGAGTGCCGGAACGTTCAGGTGAGAATGGTCCGTCACCATCCAATCCCTGATTTACATCAATAACTTTGCCTTTATAATGTGCACCAACTGTAATTCCTCCACCCAGATGAACAACAATAAGGTTGAGATCTTCATATTTCTTCATTATAGACTTGGCATGTGAACGGGCAATTGCTTTCTGGTTAAGAGCATGAAAAACAGATTTCCTTTCGAATATAGGGTGACCAGAATATCTGGCAAGTGGCTGCAACTCGTCAACTACTACCGGGTCTGCAATAAATGCTTCTGCGTTGGGAATCAATTTTGCTATATCTGAAGCAATCAGTGCTCCAAGATTACTTGCATGTTCACCTCTCTTGCATTCCAGCAGGTCGTTCCGCATAGATTCATTAATTCTGTATACTCCTGAAGCTATGGGTTTAACAAGGCCACCGCGACCAATTACTGCATCTATTGTCTCTACCGGTACATCTGCACTACTGAGCTCTTTATAAATTACATCTTTCCTGTATTCATACTGATCAGTTATTCGTTTAAACTTACGCAGATCTTCTGGAGCATGTTTGATGGTTTTCAGAAATATCACCTTTTCCTGTTGATAAATTGCTATCTTAGTAGAAGTAGATCCAGGGTTTATGACTAATATTCTTGTATTTGTTGCCATATATTGTTATTTGATTTATTCTTTAATTAATTATGAATTAGAGTTGCCAGAGCTATTGACAGAAGTTTGCTTCTCTCATCATCAGAACGCGAAGTTAAAACAATTGGAGCAGATGCCCCCATAATAATTGCAGCAGTTGCAGCACCTCCCAGGAAATTTAGTGCTTTGTAAAACATATTTCCTGCTTCTATATCAGGTACAAGAACTATATCACAATTACCTGCAACCTCGCTATTTACACCTTTGTGTTTAGCTGCCTCTCTACTGAAAGCTATATCTATGGCAAGAGGACCTTCTATTAAACATCCTTCTATTTTACCTTTCTCATTCATCTCTTTAAGTTGTGATGCATGAACCGTTGCCTCCATCTTAGGATTCACAGTTTCTATTGCAGCAGCTACAGCTACATTCGGTTTTTTTATACCTATATGATGACATGCTGAAACAGCATTATTGATAATCTGCACTTTTTCATCAAGTGATGGTGCAATATTCATTGCTGCATCAGTAACACAAAATATTTTATGATAATAAGGTGATTGAAAAAAAGCAACATGACTAATCAGATTACCTGTAGATAATCCAATCTGCTTATCCAATACCGCTTTTAGCAGGTCGCCGGTTTTTGTAAGCCCCTTCATTAATATTTCTGCCCTGCCTGTTTTTACCATTTCTACAGCAATTCTGCATGATTCAATATTATTATTGCTCTCAATAAGTTCAATATTATCCAGATTGAAATTCAATGACTCTGCAATTCGTATAATTTTGCTCTTATCACCAATTAGTACAGGGGTGGCTACTCCTTCGCTGACTGCATTTTGAAGTGCCATCAACACATCCTCATCTTCTGCTGCAGCAACTGCAATTCTACGAGCAGGCCTCTCTTTCGCAAGTTTTATAAATTCTGACAACTCCTTTATCATCTCTGTTATTTTTTAATTCTATTCTATAACAAGCACCCAGTCGCGTTGCTCAGTATTTGGTGGAGTAAAGGTGTAAACATCTGAATTGTATTCTTCTCCTACTTTCAAGTATTGACCGGTTACAGGATTAAACCAAGACACTTTTTTTGGAAAATTGATAAGATATCTCAAGTCGATCTCAATCGGTTTTGGTTGTGGTATATAAACCAATGCGTATGAACCGGATATAGCTCTGGTAGCTATAATCTGGTCGTTATAGTCGGTCCCTTTCTCAGACACAATCATAGTATTATCCATTACACGCCTGAAATCTGAAGGTGACAACATTAAATCCTTAATGTGATGAATATGATTAGCAGCCTTGGCATTAAGAGCATTTTGCCATCCTATAATTGTATCACCTACCCAGACAGGTGCATTTCTGGTTGTGTCGAGAAATTGCCATATCTGATGGTGACCATATGTTGCACCTGCACCACCTGCAAATACACCTCGATAAATACGGGCTCTGACATCATAGTCATCAAAATAACCACGTTCAGATCTTGTCCATTTTCCATCCCAAACATTTACCGGATGGTCTTCATAACAAGGCTCCAGGTCGATTACCGGACGCTTAGGATCTCTGTTTAAGTCATTGACAATTGTTTCCCACGCTTTTACTGTTCTGCTGCCGTGTCCGCTTTGCAATGCATGCATATCAAGCCAATCTTCGTCTGGTAAAAATGCTGATGTTTCCGGCCATCCCGGGTGGTATGTAATAAATATATCTTTTCCATAAGTATCCTCTATTGCTTTTGCCATAGAACGCCAAACAGGACGATCATCATGCTGCTTGCCTTCTCGTTCGTATACTGCAGGCCTGTCTCCTCCAAGAATCCATATAATATTCCACTGATTCTTATATCTTTCTGCCAGTTTCTTGGCGTAATTATATGCTTTATCCGGATTATTATTGAAGACCATGGGACCTTCACCCCAGTTATAAGCTACCTTATCTCCCCAGGTGGGGAGCAGTCCGATATATATATTTCGATTTGCAGCCTCATTAATCACAAAGTCAACATGATCCCAGTAGTCATATTCAAAAGAATTGTCCGGACTCTCACCAGGAGTTACTGCCCACTCAAGTGTTTCCATATCTTTAAATGGTATGTCACCATACATGTTTGGTTGCCGCAAACCATTTAGTTCTGAAAGAGCAACTGCCATTATTACATTAAACTGCTGCTCCTCTCTTTTATCCAGATATTGAATTGCCTCTTCACGAGTAAGCCTGTGAAAGAGCTCCCAACCTGTATCTGCCAGCCAGAAGAAAGGTTTGCCATCATTTTTATTTATCAGATAGCTTTTAGTAGTATCAACACCAATTTGCCCTTTTAGAGAAAAAGTTGTTGTCACAATAAATACTAACATTAATAAACCAGATGGAGAGAAGTTCTTTTTCATGTTTATAGAAGTATTTAAGTTTGAACAAAAGTAAATACTTTTTTTTGAGGAGAACTCCTTTTATGACCTAATTAATTTACAAGTTTTGCTTTTTTATATAATTATGAAAGATCAGACATTTAAAAACCTTGAAATTAACTTATAAAATATATCATTCAGCCAGTAAAGAGTATACAACTTCATACTCCTCTATTGTAAGATTTAGTGCTTTACGGTTAATCGGCTCTTTTCCTGACTCCTTTTGTTGCTTATGCCTTTCTATATGACCCTGCTGGTGCTCTTTACTACCATGCCATTTTGTTAATGACTCTTTGTTTTCCCAATATATAATCATTTTTATTATATCGAAATCCTCGGCATCCCTGTTAATTAACACATCACGACGAATAAAACCTTCTGCTTTGGAAACAGCTGACGGATGAGACAGATCCTCTATTACTCTGTTCGTAAAATCTTTAGCAACTTTCATATTTCGTGTAATTACAATCATATAATTCCTAATTTTAAAAATTCTACAGTTATTATTTTTGTTATGTATAACTGTTTTAACCAGTTAAAATGTAATTAGTTCAAATTCATTTGTATAATTTAAGGGATTTTCGATCGCCCTTCTCATTAATAGTCAGTAACTTTAACACTTTAAAGGTCATCATATGAAGAGAAAATTTAAAAACGCTAAAATATATCGCAACCATTCAGCTAATGAATTTATAGTTGAAAATGGAAAGATTTCTGAAATAGGAACAAATCTACCTGAGTGTGATGAGGAAGTGGATCTTAAAGGGAAGCTGGTGATGCCTCCTTATGTTGATCCGCATTTACACCTTGACTATGTTTATACCGGACGCAATGACGGAGGGAAAGTTAAATCAGGAACTCTGTTTGAAGGTATCGAACGGTGGCATCATATAAAAAAATCGCAAAACATTGATGATGTAAAGGAGCGTGCTTTAGCTGGTATCAGAGAGGAGATGTCACATGGCGTTCAATATATCCGTACACATATTGACGTTACAGATCCTGAACTTACAGGTCTGAAAGCTATGCTTGAGATCAGGGAAGAACTGAAAGAGAATGTTACCATTCAAATTGTATCTTTTCCGCAGGAGGGAATGTATGCATATAAAAATGGCTATGAACTGGTAGAAGAAGGACTTAGACTAGGAGCCGACTGTGTTGGAGGAATACCTCATTTTGAGTGGGCTCGTGAGTTTGGAGAGAGATCTATTCACGCTATTGTAGATCTTGCAGTGAAATATGACAAAATGATTGATGTTCATTGTGATGAAACAGATGATATAATGTCGCGTTTTGTTGAACTCCTGAATGCTCTGGTAATGATAGAAGGTATAGGAGAAAGGACAGCAGCCAGTCATGCATGTTCATTTGGGAGTGCTGATAATGCTTATGCTAACCGAATGATTGGACTCTTTAAAAAGAGTCAGATTAATTTTATCACTCCGCCTACTGAAAATGCATATTTGCAGGGCAGAATGGATAACTATCCTAAACGCCGTGGATTAAACAGAGTGAAAGAGTTGCTTGAAGCGGGCATCAATGTTTGCTTTGCTCAAGATTCTATAAACGACCCATGGTATCCGCTTGGGAACGGTAACCTGATGAATGTACTGGATAATGGAATTCATCTGACACATCTTGCTTCTTATGAAGAGATTGAGAGATCGTTTGATTTGATAACCTATAACGGGGCAAAAACAATGATGATTGAGGATTATGGTCTGGAGGCAGGAAAATCGGCTAACTTCATTGTGCTTAATGAATCTGATGAGTTTGAGGCTATAAGAAAAAGAGTAGATGTTTTGGCTTCAGTAAGAAATGGAGAATTTCTATTTCGACGAAGTGAACCTGTGTATGACATACCTCTAAGAATATGACATACTTTTGAGTATCAATAGAGTAATACAGCAATCTGTTAGTTGCAGGTTAGACAATACTTTTAAGTATATTCCTGTCAATTATTCTTATTTCTCTGCCGTTTACTTCAATTATACCCTCTTCTGCCATCTCCATCATCACCTTTACCAAGGCCGGTCGTGAAACAGAAAAAATACGGGCAATTTCCTCTCTGGATATTTTCAGTTTTAAGACATTCTCTCCGGCTGACTCTTTTAGAAAATAGTATGATAGTTTGGCTCTGATTGATCTGAGTGATACTAGACGAAGTTTTTCTGAAAGGTAAAAAACTTTGTTGGAGATGTATGAGAGAAATTTCAACATAAAGGATTCATATTTTCTCATCAACAGATAGACATTATCCTTAGGGATTGCAATTACTTTACATTTACTTTGACAGATAGCTGAAACAGGTGATCTGTTATCTGCAGCAAAAAGGAATCCGGTAGACATTGGATTTGGAGCCGCTATATATTCAATCTCCATGAAATCACCTTTTTCGTCAGACATTTCTGTTGAAACCTCACCATCAATTACAATGTATAGTGTCTCACATACTGAGCCTTGTATTACAATAACATCATCTTTATCATACTCTTTTACAGAGTACTGCAGATCATCCAGGAATTCAGCACGCTGGTGAACTGGGATTGAACTGCATAATGGGCATTGAAATATCATTTGCATATTATCTAAGTGCGGTGTATCACGTTCCATATATTAAGGTTTTAATTACTTTAAAATTAAGCTGTTTTTAAACCTAAAATAGAGTATTTTTCATTATTGTCATAATTATTACAGTTTTTCTTTTTTTTTATTCTTTTCTTTGTTATTTGTAAAAATCTTTAAAGTTAGCAACTATGGGCAAACTGCGAGACTTTTGGGACCTTATCAAGCCTCAGGGCGGATGGAAATTTCCGGCAATAATCATTTCGGGAGCATTCGTGGGAATTTTCATTTACACATTCATCACCTCACGTGCATACACATATCTTTCAGATGATCCTGCTACATGTGTTAACTGTCATGTAATGGCTCCATATTATGCTACATGGCTGCATAGCTCTCATGGCAAAGATGCAACATGTAATGATTGTCATATTCCTCAGGATAATTATTTTAATAAATATTTCGTTAAAGGACTTAATGGCTACAGACATGCTGCTGTTTTCACTAAACGAACAGAAGAGCAGGCTATGACTGCAATACCTATGAATTCACAGGCATTAATGAATAACTGTATAAGATGCCATACCCAATTAAATAGTGAGTTTGTGGAAACAGGACGACATACCTGGAAAGAGATGCAGGAAATTGGAGGCAGTGTATGCTGGGATTGTCACAGAGACGTACCTCACACTCGAAGCAGATCCCTTTCCTCAACACCCGATGCAAGGGTGCCTATGCCTGAAAGCAACGTCCCGGAGTGGTTGCAGAAAATAACATCTGGTAAATAGATTGAACAAAAATGACTAACTGAAAACATATATACTATGAACAATAAACAGGAAAAAAACAAAATGAAGCCTTGGATGGGCTGGCTGCTATTTTTCGTTACGATAGGAGTAGTATTTTTACTTGGTATGCTTGCAGCATCAATTACTCAGCGAAGAGCAGAAATTACCAGTATGATGTACAACAGAATGGTTGATATTAAGGGAATTGAATCGAGAAGTGAAATTTTTGCTACCGACTTTCCACGTCAATATGAATCATGGAGTCAAACTGCCGATACTTCATTTCAAAGTGAATTTAATGGAAGCAGTATTGTTGATGTTCTTGATCAGCGTCCTGAAATGGTTATTCTATGGGCAGGATATGCTTTCTCTAAAGACTATGGTACTCCAAGGGGACATATGAATGCAGTTAATGACGTGGTTCATACATTGCGTACGGGTTCACCAATGACAGCCGAAGAGGGACCACAACCTGCTACATGCTGGACATGTAAAAGTCCGGATGTTCCTCGCCTGATGGACTCTGTAGGTGTAGCAGAATTCTATAATAAACCATGGGCTCATTGGGGCCATGAAATTGTAAACCCTATAGGGTGTGCCGATTGCCATGATTCGGAAAGTATGGATCTTCAAATTAGTCGCCCCGCCTTAATTGAGGGATACGAATCTATGGGTATGAATATTCAGGATGCAACACACCAGGATATGCGCTCTTTAGCTTGTGCCCAATGTCATGTTGAATATTATTTTACACCAGAAGGTAAATATCTGATTTTCCCCTGGCATAATGGAATGACAATGGAAGGTGCTGAGCAGTATTATGATAGTATTCAGTTCTCCGATTATACCCATGCTTTAAGCAAAGCTCCAATAATTAAAGCTCAGCATCCGGATTATGAGATATTTAAAACCGGCATTCATGCTCAGAGAGGTGTATCCTGTGCCGATTGTCATATGCCATACACATCAGAAGGAGGTATAAAATATAGCAGTCACCATGTGAGAAGTCCTTTAGCCAGTATGAATAATACCTGCCAGGTTTGTCACCGTGAAACTGAAGAAGATTTAAGAAACTCTGTGTATGAACGTCAGCGTAGTGCAAATCAAATACGCAATCTGGTTGAAAAAGAACTTTCAACCGCTCATCTTGAAGCACAGTTTGCATGGGAAAAAGGTGCTACTGAAGCTCAGATGAATAAAGCTCTTCAGCTTATTCGTCAATCACAATGGCGCTGGGATTATGCTGTAGCTTCACATGGAGGTGCATTCCACTCACCTGTTGAATTTCAGAGGATATTATCACTTAGTCTGGACCGTGCTCACAAGGCCCGCTTCGAAATAGCAAAAGTGCTTGCAGAAATTGGTTATACAGGTGACGTGCCTCTACCTGACATATCAACAAAGGCAAAAGCTCAGGAATATATAGGACTTAAAATGGAGACTGAAATTTCAAATAAGAAAAACTTCCATGAGACTGTTGTACCAAAATGGCTTGAAACGGCAAAAAGAAATAATCGACTTGTAAGTCTTAATTAAGTCGTAGCACAATTTTTAAGTTAAAACTATTGTTATTCAATGAGTAAATCCTCTAGAAAAATCTGGGAAAGTCCATGGGGATACCCGGAAGGTTACATAGTTGCATTGGGTGTTGTATTAACCGGTCTATTACTTCAGTTAGCCATAGGAAAGCTGGACACTGGTCTTTATGCTTATCCTATCAATCTGATTATTGGAGCTCTATTTATAATAGGGCTCCTGACAATATATTTTATCTTTAAAACCAGTAAAATTATCAGATGGTTTTCAAGTGTCTACTCAACACTCCCAAGCATTGTTGTATTACTAATAATTTGTATAATACTGGGATTTATTCCGCAGTTTACTAATATAGAGAATAATGCCCAGGTACCTAATGATATCTTTTCAACTCTTGGATGGTATCAGATGACCACGTCATGGCCTTTCATTCTTAGCTGTTTTTATCTGCTGGTTATATTAGGTTTTACCACTCTTAAACGAACCAGCAGGAGACAATCGTGGCGCGATGTTGGATTTTATTTGAACCACCTTGGTCTCTTTATAGCCTTGATGGGTGGAATTTTGGGAAGTGCCGACCTGCAAAGGTTGACTATGACAGTGAGCGAAGGCAATGTTGAGTGGCGTGGAACGACTTACAGGGGTGAGGTGGTTGAAATGCCCCTGGCTATTCAGCTGGACTCATTTATTATAGAAGAATATGAACCAAAATTAGTAGTTATTGATAACAAAACGGGTAAAATTTTACCAGAAGCAAGACCCGAAAACTATATGTTTGAAGGAATTGGCAAAAAGGCACAGCTGGCAGGTATTTCACTGGAGATAATTGATTATCTTCCAAATGCAGCCATATTCAGAGATAGCATACAATCAAATTTTGTACCAATGCAGATGGATGGTGCTACTACAGCACTAAAAATAAAGGCTTCACATGAAGGAATAACTCAGCCCGTAGAGGGATGGGTAAGTAATGGCAGCTATCTTTTTCCACATAGTATATTAAAGATTGACAACAGCAGAAGTATTGCCATGCCACCTCAAGAGGTAAAAAAATATAGTTCATTTATCACTCTGTATACAGAAGAGGGTAATTCAGAAAAGGCAGTTATTGAAGTTAATAAACCTCTTTCTATAAATAATTGGATTATTTATCAATATAGCTATGACTCTTCAAGAGGCAAATATTCTGACACCTCAGTTTTTGAGCTGGTATATGATCCGTGGCTTAAGGTGGTTTACATTGGCATTTTTATGTTGCTATCGGGTGCAATATTCCTTTTTGTAGCAGGACCTGACAGAGATCGCATTAGTAAAGAGAGTATTTTAGAAATTGACAGAGCTAAGATTGAACAATGACCTGGGATTCTTTTATATATTTTTCGTTGGGCTCCCTATTACTTTGGGGAGTCAGTGATATTTCTGCCTATATAGGCAGTAAAAAATTCACTCCGCTATTATTTCGCATTGCGGGACTTGCTTTATTTGCCTTTTTTATTGCAGGGCTATGGATTTTTCTTGATCGTCCTCCTCTGCGCACTATGGGTGAAACCCGATTATGGTACTCATTCTTCCTACCTTTGGCTGGATTGCTTACGTACCTGAGATGGGAGTATAAATGGATTCTACCTTTCACTACCATTCTTTCTGCTGTATTTATAATAGTGAATATTGCAAACCCTGACATACACAATAAAGCCCTGATGCCCGCTTTGCAGAGTCCCTGGTTTGCACCACATGTTATAATTTACATGTTCTCATATGCACTGCTTGGAGCAGTAACCCTTGTTGCTATTTACTTTTTGGTGAAAGGAAAGAAGCTATCAAATACAACTAAAATTATGAATATGGCAGACAATCTGGTTTATGCAGGAATTGCATGCATAACCTTAGGTATGCTTATGGGTGCTTTGTGGGCTAAAGAAGCATGGGGTCATTACTGGAGCTGGGATCCAAAAGAGACATGGGCTGCCGTTACATGGATGGGTTATCTGATATACATACATTACCGTCTTAAAAAAAGATCTTCTGACAGAACTTCTATGGTGATTCTGGTTATAGCATTTTTACTGTTGCAGATCTGCTGGTATGGAGTTAATTATCTACCTTCAGCTCAACAGAGTATACATACTTATTCGTAGACTTACATTTTATTTTATAGTTAGAAACCTTCCGTAATTCAATTATACGGAAGGTTTTTTTATTTGTTCGGCCTTCAACATACTGTTATCTTTTTGAAACCTTGCACCATCTTTCGTTGTCACTTTTCTTTTTTTTTTAATTTTTTCTGTCTTTTTTCTCCCTCTTTCTTTGTTTTTCAAACTTTTTGTATATTTTTGCACTGAAATAAAATAGAAATTATATAAACCTCCAAATTTGAATTAAATGTCAACATTAAGATTTAAAGCAGTAGAAGAAGCATTAAAAAGAGTTCCGGTAGATGTGGTAACTCCGGGTAAAATGCCTTCAGAGTATTTTGGCAAATATGTTTTTAATCGTACTCAAATGTCGAAATATCTCTCAAAAGAAACTATGGAGATTGTATTGGAAGCAATTGATAGTGGTACAACTTTAAACAGAGGCATCGCTGATCATGTGGCAGCAGGTATGAAAATGTGGGCCGTGGAAATGGGAGCCACACATTATACACATTGGTTTCAACCCCTTACAGAAGGTACAGCTGAAAAGCATGATTCATTTATAGACTATGCAGATGATCAGAGAAATAATATTATTGAGAGGTTTTCAGGTAAATTACTCGCTCAGCAAGAACCGGACGCATCGAGTTTTCCAAGCGGTGGTATAAGAAATACATTTGAGGCGAGAGGATACACAGCATGGGATCCTTCATCACCAGCATTTATAATTGATGATACTTTATGTATACCAACTGTCTTTATCTCTTATACGGGAGAGGCACTTGATTATAAGACTCCTTTACTTAAAGCATTAAATGCGGTTGACAAGGCCGCTGTGGATGTATGCAAACTTTTTTATCCGGATGTTAAGAAGGTATACTCATTCTTAGGCTGGGAACAGGAGTATTTTCTGGTAGACAAGTCTTTATATTATGCAAGACCTGATTTGATTCTTACAGAAAGAACACTAATGGGTCACGAGAGTGCAAAAAATCAGCAATTGGAGGATCACTATTTTGGATCAATCCCTCCAAGAGTTGCATCATTTATGCAAGAAGTAGAGTATGAAGCATATAAGTATGGTATACCACTTAAGACCTGTCATAATGAGGTTGCACCTAACCAGTTTGAATTAGCTCCGATATATGGAGAAACTAATCTTGCGGTTGATCAGAATCTTCTAATTATGTCATTAATGCATAGAATAGCAGATAAACATAATTTCAAACTGCTTCTTCATGAGAAGCCATTTGCAGGTGTTAATGGTTCAGGAAAGCATAATAACTGGTCACTCTGTACAGATACCGGAATTGGTCTCTTTACTCCAGGCAAGAGTCCTCATGACAACCTTCTTTTTGTTACCTTCTTGGTTAACACTCTTTTAGCAGTTTATAAACATAACGCATTATTGAAAGCATCGATTATGTCTGCAAATAATGCACATCGTTTAGGTGCAAATGAAGCACCTCCAGCAATAATCTCTGTTTTCCTTGGCAAACAAATATCTGCTGTACTGGACAAAATAGAAAACAGTTCTGAGGATGATGAAATTTCTGTTGATGAACTTAAGATGATGAAACTGGGTGTAGCGCATATCCCTGAGGTATTAATAGATAACACCGACAGAAACCGTACATCTCCTTTTGCTTTTACCGGAAACAGATTTGAGTTTAGAGCAGTAGGATCTTCTGCAAACTGTTCTTCTGCAATGACTGCACTGAATTCAGTTGTTGCTGCACAACTAGTGGAATTTAAGAAAGAGCTTGACAAAAAAACAGAAAAGGGCATGAAGTTGGAAACGGCTATTTTTGAAACCCTACGACACTACATTAAGGAATCCAAAGCAATACGTTTTGAAGGGAACGGATATAGTGAAGAGTGGAAAAAAGAGGCTGGAAAACGTGGTTTAGATTGTGAAACAAGTGTTCCTCTGATATATGATGCTTATACAACTCCTCAATCGATAGAGGTGTTTGAATCTTTAGGTGTTCTAAGCGAGAAGGAGTTGCATGCTCGAAATGAAGTAAAATGGGAAACATACACTAAGAAGATTCAGATAGAAGGTAGAGTTTTAGGTGATTTGTGTATGAATCATATTATTCCTGTGGCCACTGAATACCAGACAATGCTTTTGGATAACATATATAAGATGAAATCTGTATTTGATGAGGAAAAATTTGAAAAACTGTCAAAAGAGGATACAGCCATTATTGAGGAAATTGCTGACCATATAACTGCTATCAATCGTAATGTTTATGAGATGGTTGAGGCCAGAAAGGTTGCAAATAAGATAGAAGATGCTCGCGAAAAGGCAATAGCCTACCATGATACAGTTGAGACTTATTTCTCTAAAATAAGATATCACGTGGACAAACTGGAACTTATTGTGGATAACAGAATGTGGACACTTCCAAAATACAGAGAATTACTATTTATAAGTTAGTACATGTTCCATTTCTGTGAAATAGAAAGCTTTTCATAAAACTATTAAAATGAATAAAAAAGATATTTTCAGCCGTCTTGATGATTTTGAACAAAAGTCGTTATACTCATTCAACAATGAGCATGATGCCTGTGGAGTAGGATTGGCAATTACATTAAATGGAGAGAAATCACATTCAATAATTGAAAAAGGGCTCCAGGTATTGGAGAACATGGTCCACAGAGGTGCAGAAAGTTCAGATAATATAACCGGAGACGGGGCTGGAATTTTAGTACAGATTCCTCATGAGTTTATACTTCTTCAAGGTATTGCTGTTCCTTCTGAGGGTAAGTATGGTACAGGATTGGTATTTCTTCCTAAAGATGCTAAAGAGAGGGAGGATTGTATCGAGACTATTAAATATTACATTTCGAAAGAACAGCTTACTCTTCTTCATATCCGGGATGTACCGGTGAATAGTGAATGCCTTGGTGAAATTGCTCTATCAAATGAACCTGTAATCAAGCAACTTTTTATTTCCGGATCGGGGACACAAGATGAATTAGATAGAAAGCTCTACCTGTTAAGGAAGAAGATTGAAAATCATCTTGCAACAAGTAAGGCAGTTAAAGAACGTAGTTTCTATATTGTCAGCTTGTCTACAAAACAGATGATTTATAAGGGAATGTTAACGTCGATACAGCTCAGGCAGTACTTCCCGGATTTGTCGGATAAGAATTTCACTAGCAGACTGGCACTTGTTCACTCGAGGTTCAGCACTAATACTTTCCCAACATGGGATCTGGCTCAGCCATTTCGTATGCTTGCACATAATGGTGAAATTAATACTATTCGTGGTAACAGACAATGGATGAAGAGCAGAGAGAGCGTTCTCAAATCAGAACAATTGGGGGATCTGACCTCTATCTACCCAATTGTACAACCAGATATGAGTGATAGTGCCTCTATTGATAATGTCCTTGAATTTCTACTGATGTCAGGTAAATCACTCCCTCATGCAATGGCAATGCTTGTACCCGAGAGTTTTAATGATAAAAATCCAATTCCAAATTCTCTTAAGGCATTTTATGAGTATCATAGTATGCTGATGGAGCCGTGGGATGGACCTGCAACCCTTTTATTCAGTGATGGGCGTTATGCAGGAGGTATGCTTGACAGAAATGGTCTTCGCCCTGCAAGATACACAATTACTCATGAAGGTGTAATGATAATTGCTTCCGAGACGGGAACAATAGAGTTTGATGCTTCAGATATAAAATCGAGAGGAAGATTAAAGCCCGGCAAAATGATCATCGTTGATACCTACACCGGGAAAATATACTCTGACAAAGAGGTTAAAGCTGAGCTCGCGAATGCATTTCCTTACAGAGAATGGTTAAATAAAAACTGTATCAATCTTGATGATATCTCATCAGGCCGCAGTGTAACAAACGGAATTTCTAACTACGAAACATTATTAAAAATATTCGGATATTCGGTTGAGGATATAAATATGTTGATAAACCCAATGGCATCAGATGCAAAGGAACCGGTTTCATCTATGGGTAATGATGTTACAATTGCTCCTTTTTCTGAAAAGCCTCAACGTTTATTCAACTACTTCAGGCAGCAGTTTGCACAAGTAACAAATCCACCCATTGACCCCATTCGTGAAGAGTTGGTTATGTCTCTAACGGGCTATATAGGAGCGATTAATCAGAATTTCCTTGAAGAGATTCCTGAGATGTCACCTGTTGTGAAAATTAAGGGACCGGTTATCAGCAATTCTCAATTTGACATACTTCTGAATCTTCGTTATAAAGGATTTTCATCAGCTGTGGTTCCAATGCTGTTTGATCCTAAAAAAGGTTCTGAAGGTTTAACTGAAGCAATTGATCAGCTCTGCCTGGGAGTAGAAAAAGCAATTGATGAAGGTAAAAACTATATTGTTTTAAGTGACAGGGGTGTTGATGAGAATCATGCACCAATACCTTCACTCCTTGCAACATCAGCTGTACATCTCTATTTAGTGGAAAAACGCAAACGTATGCAGATAGATATCGTAGTTGAAAGCGCTGAACCTCGAGAAGTAATGCATTTTGCACTTCTATTTGGATTTGGAGCTAATGCAGTAAACCCCTATATGATTTTTGCAATTTTAGAGCAGCAGGTAAGAACAGGTCAAATTAACCTGGATATTGATACAGCCAAGAAAAATTACATAAAATCAGTAAATAAAGGGCTACTTAAGGTTTTGTCAAAGATGGGTAACTCTACACTTAGAAGTTACCGTGGCGCTCATATTTTTGAAGCCCTTGGCATATCCTCTTCAGTTTTAAACAGATACTTTAAAAGTGTCTCTTCTAAGATTGAGGGGATAGATATTGATGATATTGTAAATGAAGTTCTGCAGCCATTTAGTGAGGCATATAATGATGATAACTCAATACCATTCAGTCTTAAGAATGAAGGCAGATATGCATATCGTGTTGATGGTGAATTTCATGCATGGAATCCTGAAACCATTGCAGGCCTACAAATAGCTACTAAAACAGAGAACTACAATCTATTTAAAGAGTATTGCGAGAAAGTCAATAATAAACCAAAACCTGTGTTTATAAGGGATCTGATAGATTACAAAAATGCCCCTATTGATATTAGTGAAGTGGAGCCTGTTGAGAGTATAATGAAAAGGTTCTGTACAGGAGCAATGTCATATGGCTCTATAAGCAAAGAGGCTCACGAAGCTCTGGCTATGGCAATGAATATTATTGGTGGCAGAAGTAATACCGGTGAAGGTGGAGAAGATCCTTCAAGATACAGGGTTTCAGATAATGGATTATCAAAAAGAAGTTCAATCAAACAGGTTGCTTCAGGACGATTTGGTGTTACAACCGAATACCTTGTTAATGCGGATGAATTGCAAATAAAAATTGCGCAGGGAGCAAAACCTGGTGAAGGAGGGCAACTACCAGGTTATAAGGTAGATGAAATAATTGCTAAAACAAGGCACTCAATCCCTGGGATATCTCTAATTTCACCACCCCCTCATCATGATATTTATTCAATAGAGGATCTTGCGCAACTTATTTTTGATCTCAAAAATGTGAATCCAAGAGCCACAGTAAGCGTTAAGCTGGTCTCTGAAACAGGTGTAGGCACAATCGCAGCCGGTGTGGCAAAAGCAAAAGCTGATCTGATTGTCATAAGTGGATCTGAAGGAGGAACAGGTGCAAGTCCTGCAAGCTCAATAAAGCATGCGGGTATGCCACTGGAGATTGGACTGGCCGAAACACATCAAACGCTGGTTATAAACAATCTCAGAGGTAAGGTTAAATTGCAGACAGATGGTCAGCTGAAAACAGGAAGAGACATTGTAATTGCCTCTATGCTTGGAGCAGAGGAATTTGGATTTGCAACCAGCGCTCTCATAGTTCTTGGTTGCGTTATGATGCGAAAATGTCACTTAAATACCTGCCCTGTTGGTATTGCTACACAAAATGCCGATTTGAGGAAACAGTTCAAAGGTCATCATGAACAATTGGTATGTTATTTCAGATTTCTGGCAGAAAATACTCGTGAAGAGTTGGCCAGACTTGGATTTAAATCTCTGGATGATATAATTGGACGCACTGATTTATTAATCAGGAAACATTATGCCGACTCACCAAAAACTGATAAAGTTGACATTTCAAGAATTATTTATTTCCCTGAAGAGTCTAAAGTATATTCTATCAGAAATAAAGAGAAGCAGCTGCATAAGATTGATGAGGTTCTCGATAAGCAATTAATTGCAGAAGCATTGCCTGCAATAGAGCTTAAACATCCTATTGGAATTAAGAAGAAAATAAAGAACACTGACAGGACTACAGGTGCTATGTTATCTGGAGAGATCGCTTTACGTTATGGCAATGATGGACTACCGGAACATACAATATCTGCATATTTTGAAGGTTCAGCAGGTCAGAGTTTTGGAGCATTCTTAGTAAAAGGTGTAACATTTTACCTCCATGGTGATACTAATGACTATATGGGCAAAGGTTTATCAGGTGGAAGAATCATTATTACACCTCCGAGAGGAAGCACATTCAACTCTGAAGAGAACATTATCTGTGGAAATACTACCCTCTATGGTGCTACATCCGGTGAGGTATTTATCAATGGAGTTGCAGGAGAACGATTCGCAGTAAGAAACTCAGGGGCTACAGCTGTAGTTGAGGGTGCAGGAGATCACTGCTGCGAATATATGACCGGTGGTATCGTAGTTGTATTAGGACAGACAGGTAGAAATTTTGCTGCAGGGATGAGTGGTGGCGTTGCCTATGTTTTGGATGAGAGTAATGACTTCGATTATTTCTGTAACATGGAAATGGTTGAATTATCATTAGTGGAAGACAATACTGACATAAACGAACTTAAAACACTTATCTATAAACATCAGCAGTATACAAACAGCAACCTTGCAAAGAAAATTATTTCTAATTGGGAACAGTATGTTTTAAAATTCAAGAAAGTAACTCCTATTGAATATAAGAAGGTACTCCAGGAAAAAAAGATCAGGGAATTAGATCGAAAAATTGCAGTTGTTGAACGAGATTATTAATAAATCTATCCTTATTGGATATAAAAATATATATGATGGGAAACCCTAAAGCGTTTATGACGATTCCACGTAAAGAGGCAGGTTATCGTCTGATAAGTGAGAGAATACATGATCACGGTGAAGTTGAGCAAATTCTAAACAGAGAAGATCGCAAACAGCAGGCTTCTCGTTGTATGGATTGTGGAATTCCTTTCTGCCACTGGGCATGTCCATTGGGAAATAAGATGCCTGAATGGCAAGAATATATTTCACGGGGTGATTGGAAGAGAGGTGTTGAGATTTTGCATGAAACTAATAATTTCCCTGAATTTACCGGTAGGGTTTGTCCCGCTCCATGTGAAAAATCGTGCGTCCTTTCTCTTCATGATGCACCAGTAACAATTCGTGAAAATGAAGCATCAGTTACTGAATTTGCTTTCATGGAAGGTATGATAAAACCACTTCCGCCTAAACGCAGAACAGGCAAAAGGGTTGCTGTAATTGGTTCAGGACCATCGGGACTTGCCGTTGCACAGCAGTTAAATCGTAAAGGTCACTCTGTGACTGTTTTTGAGAAAGACAACAGCGTTGGTGGATTACTTAGATATGGCATTCCTAATTTTAAGCTGAGCAAGCATATTATCGATCGAAGGATCAAGTTGATGATAGAAGAAGAAATTGAATTTATAACCAACACTGAAATTGGAAAAGATATTTCAGGAGAAGAGTTATTGAATAGCTTTGATGCTATATGTCTTGCTATCGGTTCAGGAAAACCGAGGGATATAAATCCGGAAGGACGCGATCTTCAGGGAATTCATTTTGCCATGGATTTTCTTTCACATGAGATTAAGTCGCAATCTGGTGAACTTAAGAGTGGTGAAGAAAAAATTACAGCCAAGGACAAGCATGTACTTGTTATAGGTGGAGGAGACACGGGTTCTGATTGCGTCGGCACATCAGTAAGACAGGGAGCAAAAAGTGTAACACAAATTGAAATTATGCCTAAACCTCCAGTTGGTAAAAATCCATCCACTCCATGGCCCTCACCCTATCCTCAAATTCTGAAGACCTCCTCATCACATGAAGAGGGGTGTACTCGAAGATGGCTACTAAATACAATATCCTTTATGGGTGAAGATGGTAAAGTCAAAGAGGCAATGGCAGAAGAGGTTATTTGGCAAAAAGGTGCTGATAATAAATTCTCAATGGTATCTTCAGGTAACAAAGAGATATTAAAAGCTGATTTGGTATTGCTTGCACTGGGATTTGTGCATCCGGTACATGAAGGGCTGCTAACACAACTGGGCATAAATTATGATATGCGAGGAAACGTTGCAGTAGACAAAAAACATAGTAGTAATGTTGAGAAAGTTTATGCTACAGGTGATGCAATAATGGGAGCAAGTCTAGTTGTAAAAGCTATTGCTTCAGGCAGAAAAGTTGCAGAAGACATTCACCAATTATTATCTCAGCAATAGACACTACTAATATACAACCAATTAACAATAAATATTTATGTGTGGAATAGTATGCTCTTTTAATATATATAAAAACGAAGAGATGATGAGATCTCAAATCGTTGAGATGTCTTCTAAACTTCGTCATAGGGGGCCCGACTGCTCAGGTGTTTTTTCTTGTAAAAATGTGATAATGGCTCATGAAAGATTGGCTATTGTAGATCCTGAGTCGGGAAAACAACCACTGATTAGCAAGGACAAAAAGCTGGCACTTGCTGTAAATGGTGAAATCTATAATCATCTGGATATTCGAAAAAAATATGAGGGTGTATATGAATTTAAAACTCATTCTGATTGTGAAGTGATAATGGCGCTATATCAGGAGAAGGGTGTTGATTTTATGGAAGATCTGAATGGTATTTATGCATTTGCATTGTATGACACCGAAAAAGATGTTTTTATGATTGGGCGTGATCATATAGGCATTGTACCTCTCTATCAGGGATGGGATGATGAAGGAGTATATTATGTCGCCTCTGAACTAAAAGCCCTGGAAGGTTACTGCAGTAAAATTGAAGAGTTTCCTCCCGGTAGTTATTACTACAGCAAAGATGCAGAGATAACAAAATGGTATTCGCGAGATTGGATGTCCTATGAGAATGTAAAGGATAATATTACTGATATAGAGTTTTTAAAAGTATCTCTGGAAGAAGCTGTTAAAAGACAGCTAATGAGTGATGTGCCTTATGGGGCTCTGCTTTCGGGAGGTCTCGATTCTTCAATTATAACAGCAATTGCTGCTAAATTCTCTACACCTTTACACTCTTTTGCAATTGGCCTGGAGGGCTCTCCTGATCTTGCAGCAGCAAGAAAAGTAGCTAGGCACATTGGAACAGTTCATCACGAATTTCAATATACAATTCAGGAAGGAATTGATGCACTACGAAATGTAATTTATCATATCGAAACATATGATGTAACTACCGTAAGAGCAAGTACCCCAATGTTTATGATAGCTCGTTATATTAAGTCTTTGGGTATAAAAATGGTATTGTCAGGTGAAGGAGCTGATGAGGTGTTTGGTGGCTATCTATACTTTCACAAAGCACCAAATAGTGAAGAGTTTCACAATGAGACTGTTCGCAAACTAAGTAAACTGCATCAGTATGATTGCCTTAGGGCAAATAAATCACTTGCCTCATGGGGAGTTGAGGGTCGTGTACCATTTCTTGATAAGGAGTTTTTAGATATAGCAATGCATATAAACCCAAAAGACAAGATGGCCGGAAACGGGAAAATTGAGAAATACATACTAAGGAAAGCATTTGAAGATTATCTGCCAGAAGAGATTGCATGGCGCCAGAAAGAGCAGTTTTCAGATGGTGTTGGATATAGTTGGATTGATTCACTTTCACAATTAGCAGACAGATGCGTGACTGATGAACAGATGAATGAAGTAAATAAACGTTTTCCTATAAATCCTCCACTTTCTAAGGAGGAATATCTGTATCGTACTATTTATTCTGAACATTTTCCATCAGATAGTGCATCATTGTGCGTTCCTTCAGTTCCTTCTATTGCTTGTAGCACTCCTGTTGCATTAGCTTGGGATAAAGCTTTCAGAGAAAATGCCGACCCTTCAGGCAGGTCAGTGGCAACGGTGCATCAGAATCCAAAAAGGGAGGGAGTCGATATAAATATACTAGTTTAATCAGCTATTGACGCAAATTGATTATTTTTGCATCGGAAAAATGAACTTCTGATTCCAAAAAACTATTCAATTATGTCAATATTACGTTTTAAAGCTGTTGAAGAGGCGTCTAAAAGAGAACCCGTTGAAGTTATAGGCCCTAAAAAATTACCTTCAGAGTATTTTGGTAAATATGTATTTAACAGAACACAAATGTCTAAATATCTCTCAAAAGAGACTATGAAGACTGTTCTGGAAGCTATCGACCAAGGAAAAACTCTCCATCGTGAAATTGCAGACCATGTGGCAGCCGGTATGAAGATGTGGGCTATGGAGATGGGTGCAACACACTATACTCACTGGTTTCAGCCACTGACTGAAGGGACAGCCGAAAAGCATGATTCATTTATAGATTATATAAATGGTCCAGATAGCGGAATAATTGAACGTTTTTCCGGAAAACTATTAGCTCAACAAGAGCCTGATGCTTCAAGTTTTCCAAGCGGTGGTATCAGAAACACTTTCGAAGCAAGAGGATATACTGCCTGGGATCCCTCTTCACCTGCTTTTATAATAGATGACACACTCTGTATTCCTACAGTGTTTATTTCTTATACAGGTGAAGCATTAGATTACAAGACACCATTACTCAAAGCACTTTCTGCGGTAGATAAAGCATCTGTTGAAGTATGCAAGCTTTTCTATCCTGATGTAAGAAAGGTATACTCATTCCTTGGATGGGAACAGGAGTATTTTCTGGTAGATCAGGCTTTATATGCTGCAAGACCCGATTTAAGTCTGACCGACCGCACACTTATGGGGCATGAAAGTGCAAAAAATCAGCAGCTCGAAGACCATTACTTTGGTGCAATACCTCCAAGGGTTACCTCTTTCATGCAGGAGGTTGAGTTTGAAGCATATAAATATGGAATTCCTCTTAAAACACGTCATAATGAGGTAGCACCAAATCAGTTTGAAATTGCTCCTATTTATGGTGAAACTAATCTTGCAGTAGATCAGAATCTCCTTATTATGTCACTTATGCATAAGATCGCTGCAAAGCATAAGTTTAAATTATTGTTACATGAGAAACCATTTGCAGGAGTAAACGGATCAGGCAAGCACAATAACTGGTCACTCTGTACAGACACCGGTATAGGCCTATTCACTCCAGGCAAGACAGCTAATGAAAACCTGCTGTTTGTCACTTTTCTTGTAAATACACTTTTAGCAGTATATAAGCATAATGGTTTGCTCAAAGCTTCGATTATGTCGGCAAATAATGCACACCGACTTGGCGCAAATGAAGCACCTCCAGCAATCATTTCTGTATTCCTTGGTAAGCAGATCTCAGCAGTTCTCGACAAAATAGAGTTTAGCTCAGAAGATGACGATATTACGGTAGACGAGCTAAAAAAGATGCAACTAGGGATAGCACATATACCTGAGGTATTAGTTGATAATACTGACAGAAACCGCACATCGCCATTTGCTTTCACAGGTAATCGTTTTGAGTTCAGAGCTGTAGGTTCATCAGCAAATTGCTCAGCAGCCATGATTGCCTTGAACTCTGTTGTTGCTGCTCAGTTAATCGATTTTAAAAAGGAGATCGATATAAAGATGCAGAAAGGAATGAAAAAGGAGCAGGCTATCTTTGATACGCTCCGCGCATTCATTAAAGAATCTAAACCTGTACGTTTCGAAGGAAATGGATATAGCGATGAGTGGAAACAGGAAGCAAAAAAACGTGGACTTGACTGCGAAACCAGTACACCTTTAATTTACGATGCATACATTTCAAAGGAGTCTGTTGAAATGTTCGAAAGTATAGGTGTATTAAATGAGAAAGAGCTTCATGCACGCAATGAGGTAAAATGGGAAACGTACACTAAAAAGATTCAGATCGAAGCTCGTGTTCTGGGCGATTTGTGCATGAATCATATAATCCCTGTAGCGACTGAATATCAAACAGTTCTTCTTGACAATCTCTATAAAATGAGAATTGTTTTCGATAAAGAAAAAGCTGACAAGTTATCCAGAGAGGACGCTGCTCTTATTGAAGAAATTGCCGATCATGTTTCTGCAATCAAAACCAATGTGGATAATATGGTTGAAGCACGAAAAGCGGCAAATAAACTGGAAGATGCAAGAGAAAAGGCCATTGCCTACCATGATACTGTATTCATCTATTTCGATGTTATCAGATACCATGTAGATAAGCTAGAGCTTATTGTAGACAATCAGATGTGGACCCTGCCCAAATACAGAGAGCTGCTGTTTATCAGTTAAGAATAGACATACTCAAGATTATACATACTCATCACCGTAACGGAATTTTACGTCCGTTACGAAATGTTTTATACGTTGTTCTTCACTTTTCTTGCAAATGAGCAGAACATTGTCTGACTCTGCAACTATATAATCTTCAAGTCCCTGAAGTACAACAAGCTTATCTTCATTCATTGCTACAATATTATCGCTGCTTTCTATAAACAGTGTCTTGCAGTTAAGATTAGCATTGTTATTTTCATCACGTTCAGAAACCTCGTGAAGTGCTCCCCATGTTCCAAGGTCACTCCATCCAAAATTTGAAATATTTACATAAACATTTTCTGCCTTCTCCATAACACCATAATCGATTGATACATTGGGACAAAATGGGAAGCAAGTATCTATAAATTCTTTTTCTGAAGGAGTATTAAAGAGTTCTTTACCTTCTGAAAATCTTTGACTCACTTCGGGCAGATGAATCTTGAAGGCATCTAAAATGGTGTTCACATTCCATAGAAATATACCTGAATTCCAAACAAACTCACCGCTTTCAACAAACTTTGTTGCAAGATCAATGTTTGGCTTCTCTGTGAATGCTTTCACCTTATGAATTCCATCTTTCTCTTTATCAGTTACCTGAATATATCCATATCCTGTTTCGGGGCGACTTGGTGTAATTCCTAAAGTAAGCAGCACAGGATTTTCACTTACAAACTCAAGACCTTTGATCATATCAACCTCAAACTGATCTTCTTTCATAATTAGATGGTCCGAGGGTGCCACTATTATATTAGCATTAGGATTAATAGCCTGTATTCTGTATGTAGCAAATGCAATTGCCGGTGCAGTGTTTCTTCTCATTGGTTCCAGCAGAAGCTGATTATCTTTAAGTTCCGGCAACTGTTTCTTTGTCATTTCAGCATAAGCATCATTAGTAACAATATAAATATTCTCAGCTGGAACAACCTTTTTAAAACGATCATAGGTCGATTGTAAAAGTGACCGTCCTGTTCCAAAGAAATCAAGAAATTGTTTAGGCTTATTTTCCTTGCTAAAAGGCCAGAAACGGCTGCCTACACCACCACTCATTATCACACAGTAGTTATTATTATTGTTCCCCATTACTAAGATTATATATGTTTATTAAATTGTATATTCATTCGGGTTATAAATCAACCATTTAACAAAACAGAGTTTACACAAATAACATTTTTAGTATCTTTTTGTTTTGTATAGATGACATTTCATCCTTAAAGATACAAAACAAAAATGAAAAATTAGCGCCTCAAATGTATTAATTAATGAAAATATTACTACTTTTGCATTCGCATTTGCCCAGATGGCGGAATTGGTAGACGCGTTGGTCTCAAACACCAATGGATGCAAGTCCTTGTCGGTTCGATCCCGACTCTGGGTACTAAAAAACCCTGATTGTCTTTTGATAATCAGGGTTTATTCTTTTTAGACTATTACAAACCAATAATTTATATAATCATTTCCTTTCTATTTCCCGCAAACTATCCATCTTCTTTTTTGCAAGGAAACCATAAATATCCTCAAGGTGTTCAGTCACTTTTTGATTGCCAAATTCGTAAACTTTTTTAACCAGACCATTTAGAAAATCACGATCATGAGAAACCACAATAAGAGTTCCGTCAAAATCGATCAGTGCCTGTTTAAGAATATTTTTTGTCTTCAGGTCAAGATGATTGGTAGGTTCATCAAGAATTAGCAGATTCACCGGCTCCAATAATAACTTTATCATAGCAAGTCGTGTACGTTCACCACCTGATAAAACTCTCACTTTCTTGTCGATATCTTCCCGACCAAACATAAAAGCACCTAAAATGTCACGTATCTTGGTTCGAATATCACCCACTGCAATATCGTCAATAGTTTGAAATACAGTCAGCTCCTCATCCAAAAGCGATGCCTGATTTTGTGCAAAATATCCTATTTTCACATTATGCCCCAACTGTAAACTACCACCGAATCCAATTTCACCCATTATACATTTTACGAGTGTAGATTTTCCTTCTCCGTTACGACCTACGAAAGCTACTTTCTCACCTCTCTCGATTGTTAAATTTACTCCACTGAAAATCAGCTTTTCGTCGTAAGATTTACTTACATCTTCAGCTATTACAGGATAGCTGCCCGAACGTGGTGATGGTGGAAATCTCAGTTTAAGTGCCGAATTATCTATCTCGTCTACCTCTATTAGCTCTAGTTTTTCTAGCATTTTAACGCGTGACTGAACCTGCAAGGTTTTGGAGTATGTCCCTTTAAACCTCTCAATAAACTCTTTAGTTTCAGCAATCATTTTCTGCTGGTCGTCATACTGTTTTTGCTGCTGCTCACGTCGCTCTTTACGCAATTCAAGATATTGGGAATAAGAAGCTTTATAGTCGTATATGCGACCCATAGTCACTTCTATTGTTCGGTTAGTAATGTTATCCACGAATGCTCTGTCATGGGAAATTACCACCACCGCTTTAGCGCTATTTATAAGAAAGTTTTCGAACCACTCAACTGAGTCGATATCAAGATGATTGGTAGGTTCATCAAGAAGTATGAGATCCGGATCCTGAAGGAGAAGTTTTGCCAGCTCTATACGCATACGCCACCCACCACTGAATTCAGATGTCATTCGGTTAAAATCACTTCGGGAAAACCCCAAACCAATAAGCATCTTTTCCACTGCAGCATCATAATTGATCTCTTCTACACCATAAAACTTTTCACTTAAAGATGAGACACGCTCAATGAGCTGCATATACTCTTCTGAGTCATAATCAGTGCGAACGGTTAGCTCATGATTAATACGCTCAATCTCTTTCTCTAAATTCTGAACATGTGAGAAAGCACGTGAAGTCTCCTCAAACACGGTGCAGTCATCTTCTGTCATAAGGTGCTGAGGAAGATAGGCAATAGAAAAATCCTTAGGCATTGACACTCTACCTCTTGTCGGTTCTCTCACACCTGCCAGTATTTTTAGCAGTGTAGACTTTCCGGCTCCATTTTTACCCATTAAGGCAACCCTATCCTTTGGATTTATAGCAAAAGAAACATCTGAGAACAGGGTGGTTCCCCCGAACTCAACAGCTAACCCGTCAACCAATACCATATTTTATTTTTTAAGGCTACAAAGATACATTTTGAAAATGGTTTGTGAAAATAACAGTATAAACAAGGCTACTATTGCATTAAAAATAAATGAGTTGTACCTTTACTGAAAATTTATTTTAATCAGTAAAATAAAATTGACTAATTCAATTTTTTTCGTAACTTTGACCTTTTCAAACAAATTATTTATTATAGATGCCGATTAGTGATAGTGTGCTATTTTAAACAGACTACAATAAAAAGTTATCAAACAAAATATCATGGTTAAGAATCTATTCTTCAGAAGCGACAAAAGTCCTAAAAATGTACAGATTAAAAAAGACATTCTGACACACTTCATGTCTAATGGAAATGATACAATATCTGAGGTATCAAAAGTGCTGGATTTAAGTGTACCCACAATAACTAAATTCATTACAGAGTTAATGGACCAGGATTTGATAAAAGAGTTTGGCAAGGCACACACTCCTGGTGGAAGACATCCGATCGTATATGGTTTGAGTCCCGAGTCAGCCTACTTTGTGGGTGTGGATATAACACGTCACCACTTGAATATGGGATTAATGGATTTCACAGGAAATATGGTAGATATTCAAATGGGTATACCTTTCACTTACGACAATTCTATTGAGTCACTTGATCAACTTGGTAATCACATTCAAGATTTCATTGACAAAACTGGGGAGCGTAAACAGAAAATTTTTAATGTCAACGTAAATATCTCCGGTAGAGTAAATCCTGAATCAGGCTATAGTTACAGCAGTTTTTATTTTAATGAACGACCATTAAGCGAACTTCTTACCAAAAGATTAAATTTCAAAGTCGGTATTGATAACGACACCAGGGCAATGGCCTACGGTGAATATATGAATGGCATTGTTGAGGGAGAGCAGAATATTATTTTCATAAATATTTCCTGGGGACTTGGAATTGGTATCATAATTGATGGAAAACCATATTACGGGAAATCAGGTTTTTCAGGAGAGTTCGGACACTTCCCCACATTCGATAACGAGATTTTGTGCCACTGTGGCAAAAAAGGATGTCTGGAGACAGAAGCTTCGGGACTGGCTATGCACAGAATCATTCTTGAAAGAATTTCAAAGGGCGAAAGCACAATTTTAACCGATCAGGTAAAAGATATAAACAAACTCACTTTAACTGATATAATGAGAGCTACTGCTCTTGAAGATCCTCTATGTATAGAAATTATTGAGGATGTTGGTTACAAATTGGGAAAATATATTGCCGGATTAATAAATATTTTTAACCCCGATCTTGTAGTAATTGGCGGCCAGGTAGCTGAAGCAGAAGGATTTATAATGCTGCCAATAAAAAGCTCAATTAAAAAACACTCTCTAAGTTTGGTAAATAAAGATTCAGAAATTGTAGCATCTAAACTAAAAAGTAAAGCCGGAGTTATTGGGGCATGTATGATAGCAAGAAGCAGATTATTCCTTGAGTAACTGTTAATTTATCACTTATTATCCTCAAATCATTACATATTATTGTTTTTTATCCTATTTTTGCTAGATATTAATTTAGTAAAATATGGAAAAAAGACATTTTGAAACATTGCAAATTCATGCAGGACAGGAACTTGATCCAGTGACTGGCGCGAGAGCAGTTCCTATCTATCAAACCACAGCTTATACTTTAAAAAGTGCTGAACATGGCGCTAATTTATTTGGATTAAAAGAGTTTGGAAACATCTATACAAGGTTGCAAAACCCCACAACAGATGTTTTCGAAAAAAGAATGGCAGCACTGGAAGGTGGTGTTGCTGCAGTGGCCACTTCATCAGGAATGTCGGCGCAGCTTCTGGCTATTCATAATCTGGCTTCAGTAGGAGACAACATTGTTTCTACTTCTTTTCTTTACGGTGGAACCTATAATCAGTTTAAGGTAGCTTTTGCCAGAATGGGTATTGAAGTTCGTTTTGCAGATGGTGATAATGTTGATAGCATAGCTTCACTTATAAACGAAAAAACTAAAGCGATCTACCTTGAAACAATCGGTAACCCCGAATATAATATTCCTGACTTCGAAGCAATTGCCGAAATTGCACGTAAAAATGATATCCCACTGATTGTTGATAATACTTTCGGTCAAGGGGGATACCTCTTCAACCCTATTGAATGGGGTGCAAGTGTTGTACTTCATTCAGCCACAAAATGGATAGGAGGACATGGTTCTTCAATGGGTGGAGTGATTATCGATGGTGGTAACTTTAACTGGGGCAACGGAAAATTCCCAATGTTTAGTGAACCTTCAGAAGGTTATCATGGATTGAATTTCTGGGATACATTCGGAAGTGATTCTCCATTTGGAAATATAGCATATGCAATCAGATGCAGAGTTGAAGGGTTAAGAGATCTGGGACCGGTAAACAGTCCTTTCAACACATTCCTGTTGCTTCAGGGACTTGAGACTCTCTCTCTACGTGCTGAACGTACTAATCAAAATGCTTTAGAACTTGCACAGTGGCTGGAGAAACATCCTAAAGTTGAGAAAGTAACTTATCCCGGTCTTGAGAGCAATAAATACAACTCTCTGGCTAAGAAATACTTGAAGAACAACGGTTTTGGGGGTGTATTATCATTTTATGTTAAAGGTAATGTTGATCAAACTGCTAAGGTGATTGATAATCTTGAGTTACTGAGCCACGTTGCAAATGTTGGTGATGCAAGAACATTGATTATTCATCCTGCAACTACTACTCACCAGCAACTATCAGAAGAGGCACAGATTGCAGCAGGAGTTTATCCTAATGCACTTCGCATCTCTTTGGGTCTGGAGCATATTGATGATATTAAAGCTGATATCGACGGTGCTTTAAAACATATTTAAAATGAGCTGATATCAGATATATTTAAGGTTAGTGATTAACGGGGGTGATTTCAACATTTTCTGAAACACCCTCGTTTTATTTTCACTCAATCCAGAACCTGTTTTATCAACTCTTCATCATCAAGAAGTGATTTAAGCTCCTGACGAAGATCTACATTACTTACTTCAAGATCTTCAATAAGCACACGTTGCCAAATCTCTTCTACCCATCTGTTTTGTTCAACACCAAACTCATCAATGGGTTGAAACCATCTTAAATACATGAAGTTGTCATGCGACAATTTGATTTGCAATGGATTGTCCTTACCTTCCTGACTTTTATTAAATGAATTGATAATTGACTCTGTGTATACATCCCCTTCAATTTTATAAGAACCATCTACAGTAATAATTGCACCGTTTTCGGTTGACATAAAATTTATAAATCTTCCATCAGACTGAACAATTTTAAACATACCGTGAGGAGTAATCTTGTAACCGGATTCATTACTATTATGAATAGCTTTTACCTCCCACAATCCAATTATACTTTCAGCATTTTTGTTAATTGCACTTCTCGAAGCACTACATCCAGTTGTTAAAACCAACAGACAAACACAAAAAACAGACCACACCGTTTTCATAATATTATATTTTAGAAGCACCGTTAAAAACTATATTTCACTCAAATACAAATGACAACCACTTGACTACAGCTAATTTTCCAAAATAAAAAAAAGAAAAGAACCCTTCAATGATATAACAAAAAGTATCTTTTTTTGTTGATTAATTTTATAGAATTATTAACCGTTTTAATCATTCAATTTGATGATAAACTTTGATTGTTTATTAATACATAACAGGTTGGATTTATTAAATTAACGAAAAAGTATCCTTAATCATTGGCTTTTAGTATGAAAACCTATATTTTTGTCCTCCGTTGGAATAGAATTTACTAGAAATGAAGATAGACTTTAAAGAACGTACTCCTCAACTTATTGCACTTATTGGTGTACTGTTAATTGTAACTGTTGTACTTATTGGTTTTCTTGTAACGCGAAACTCGCAAATGAAAGAGATGCAGGAACAGTTTGTTATCGATAAACAGGAACTGGAAGATGAATATGAGGCAATTTCTTTACAATATGAAGGCTTCAAATTTAGTGTACAAAATGACTCATTGCTATATCGACTACAAAATGAACAGGCTAAAGTACTGCGTTTACAGGAAGAGCTTAGAATGACAAAAGCCACTGACAGGGCTGAGATTAAAAGATTAACCGATGAACTCTCAACCTTACGCAGGATATTACGTTCTTATATCCAACAAATTGATTCACTTAACACTCTCAATAACGAGCTAAGGGCAGAAAATGAGCAGATAACTGATCGATACAACAGAACAAGCAGAACGCTCCAGCAGGTATCTCAGGAAAAAGAGCAGTTATCGGAAAAGGTATCTCTTGCCGCACAGTTAGTTGCAACAAATATTAATGCTAAAGCAGTAAACGACCGCGGAAGAGAACAATCCAGATTAAGTCGCAGCACTCAATTTGTAGTAAATTTTACTATTGCAAGAAATATAACCACAGAACCGGGAGAACGTACTGTATATGTAAGGATACTTACACCTGATGGTACTGTATTGTCTAAAAGTCCAAACGACAAATTCCCATATGAAAACAGTGAAATCCTTTACTCTATGAAACGAATTGTGGAGTATGGAGGAGAAGAGATTCCTGTAACCATGTACTGGGATATTGAAGAATTCCTAATGCCGGGAACATTTAAAGCAGATATTTTTGCTGACGGACACCACATAGGTTCACATAGCTTCTTAATGGAAGATTAAATTTTTTACTTAATGGACACAAACATTATTATTGTTTTTGCAATAATTATTGTTGCAATATTTTTCTTTATTTGGGGAAAGATACGCTCGGATATTGTAGCTTTATCCGTAGTAGTTATGCTTATAACAACTGGAATTCTGACTCCTGCAGAGGGTTTGTCGGGATTTTCCAATTCTGTTGTTATAATGATGATAGCGCTGTTTATTGTTGGAGGAGGGATATTTCAGACCGGTCTGGCAAAAATGATAAGTACCCGTATCCTTAAATTAGCAGGGAATAGTGAATTAAGGCTGTTTATACTGGTAATGCTTGTAACCGGATCTATTGGTGGACTAATTAGCAATACAGGTACTGTCGCCGTGATGCTCCCCATAGTTATGAGTATGGCTTCTGAAGCAAAAACCAGTGCACGCAGATATCTCATGCCAATGGCATTTGCCAGCAGCCTGGGACTCTTAACACTGATCAGCACACCACCCAACTTAATTATTAATGATGCTTTAATGAGCGGTGGGTTCGAAAGTTTGTCTTTCTTTTCGTTCCTGCCTATCGGTCTCATTACACTCTCACTGGGTATTATGATCCTATGGCCATTGAGCAAGCTTTTAGTTTCGGGAAAAGACAGAGAAAAAGCATCATCATCAAAAGGTAAGTCACTTAATCAGTTAGTTTCTGAATATCAATTGGCCGACAACCTATACAGAGTCTCAATTGGTGAAAACTCCCCGTTTATTGGTAAATCGCTTCAGGAACTGAATATTACAAGTAAATATAATGTAAGCATACTCGAAATCAGAAGAGTTCAATCCAGGAAACGTTTTCATAAACCTGTAGATATGAAACTGGCCGGACCTGCAAGTACTTTTCAGGAGAATGATCTGCTATATGTATTTGGAAATATTAATGATATAATGACTTTTGTTGAAGATAACAATTTGACATTAGTAGATACACAGGAAACGGAAATGGGTAGAAATGCACTATCTGTTTCCAAGGCAGGAGGCATGGAATTTAGTAAAATAGGTATTGCAGAGGTTGTGTTGATGTCGAGCTCAAAACTTATTAATAAACGTGTAAAAGAATCTAATTTCCGTCAACTATACAATGTGAATATACTGGGACTTAGGCGAAAGAATGATTATATCATTCAGGATGTGAAAGATGTAAAATTGCATTCAGGTGACCTCCTACTGGTGCAGGGTAAATGGAAAGATATTGAGAAACTTACAGAAGAGACCTCTGATTGGGTGGTTGCCGGTCAGCCCATGGAGAATGCAATGAAAGTTCCCAGAAACCATAAAGCTCCAGTAGCTGCACTAATTATGGTGCTGATGGTTGTAGCAATGGTTCTTAATATCTTCCCCACTGTTGTATGTGCTTTGATGGCTGCTATTCTGATGATACTCCTTGGCTGCTTCAGAAATGTTGAAGCAGCATATAAATCAATAAACTGGGAAAGTACATTCTTGTTTGCAGGTATGTTCTCTTTAGGTGTTGCTATGGAAAAAACCGGTGCATCTTCATATATGGCTGACGGAATTGTGTCAGGTTTAAAAGAATTTGGTCCCACAGCTGTTTTAGCGGGTATTTATATAGCAACATCCATACTTACTTTTTTTATAAGCAATACAGCTACGGCTGTACTTTTTGCACCGATAGCATTTCAGGCGGCGATATCGATAGAAGCAAATCCCTACCCTTTCCTATTCTCTGTTGCTATTGCAGCAAGCATGTGCTTTGCAAGTCCTTTTTCCACTCCACCAAATGCTTTGGTGATGTCATCAGGTAGATATAGGTTTATTGATTATATTAAAGTAGGATTGCCATTACAGGTAATAATTGGTATTGTAATGATATTTATACTGCCAGTACTTTTTCCTTTTTAACACATAGTGAGCGTAGGGGAAACTGACTATCTCTACTCTATCAATTTTAGAAAATCCTCTTCATTGATGATTTTCACTCCCTGCTTTTGTGCTTTCTCAAGCTTTGCCGGACCCATATTATCGCCCGCAAGGATGTAGTCGGTATTTTTAGAAACAGAGCCACTATTCTTACCACCGTTCTGCAGAATCATAGCTTTATACTCATCCCTTGAATGAAGCTTGAAGGTACCGCTAATTACGATTGTCAGGCCCTTCAGTTTCTCCGTTTTGGCAGCCAGAACATCTTCACTTAATTCAAACTGTAGTCCATGCTCTTTAAGTCGCATTACAAACTGCATAAACTCAGGCTTAGAAAAATAATCGATCAAACTCTGTGCAATTCGGTTTCCAATCTCCTCAACAGAAGTAAGATCCTCAATAGTTGCTTTAATCAGCTTATCTATATTGGGAAATGCGCTGGCCAATTTCTGGGCAACTGTTTCACCAACATATCTAATTCCAAGAGCAAAAAGCACTCTCTCATATGGAACCGATTTTGATTTCTCTATGCTCTCTATTAGATTTCTGGCACTTGTTTCACCCCATCTTTCCAGGTTAACAAGATCTTCAAATTTCAGATTATAAAGATCAGAAGCATCTCTGATCAATCCTTTATCATAAAGCAGAGTTATAGTTTCTGGTCCAATAGTGATATTCATTGCTCTACGAGTAACAAAATGCTCTATACGTCCCTTTATCTGTGTAGGACAACCCTCTGAGTTTGGACAATAATGTGCAGCCTCATCCTCATTTCTGACAAGTGTTGTACCACAGTCCGGACATTTTGTTGCAAAACGAACTTTGTCTCCTATCATGAAATTTTCCTTGCGAGCTTCCAAGTCTACTGCTGTTATTTTAGGGATTATCTCTCCTCCCTTTTCGACATACACCATGTCGCCGATGTGCAGATCGAGAGCTTTTATGGCATCTTCATTATAGAGCGATGCGCGTTTTACGGTTGTACCGGAAAGCAGTACTGGTTCAAGGTTTGCAACAGGTGTAACAGCACCAGTTCTGCCAACCTGATAAGTAACAGATTCTAGTCTGGATATCGCCTGCTCAGCATTAAATTTGTATGCAATTGCCCACCTGGGGAATTTGGATGTTGAGCCCAGATTGCGCTGTTGAATTAATGAGTCAACTTTTATTACAATACCATCGGTAGTCACAGGCAGGTTCTTACGTTCCACATTCCAGTAATTGATAAAATCGAATATCTCATCAGGAGATTTGCATTTCCTCATAGTGTCTGAAACGTTCAGCCCCCAATTGCGGGCTAGTTTAAGATTCTCGAAATGACTGTCAGTCGGCAAATCTTCTCCTGTAATATTGTAAATGTATGACTCCAGTCTGCGAGAAGCAACCACCCTTGAATCTAGTAACTTGAGTGTTCCTGATGCTGCATTTCGTGGATTGGCAAAAAGTGGCTCCTCCTGCTCTTCACGCTCTTTGTTTATCTGTTCAAACGAACTCCAGGGCAATAAAATCTCACCACGAGCCTCCAGATAGTCTGGCAAATTATCTCCCTTTAGAATTAATGGTATATTTCTAATTGTTCTTACGTTATCTGTAACATCATCACCCATTCGCCCATCACCACGTGTGACAGCGCGTACGAGGCGACCTTTTTCGTATATCAGAGAGATTGAAGTTCCATCAAACTTTAATTCACAAACAATTTCAAACTGCTCATTCAATCCCTTTTTAACGCGGTTAAAAAAATCGGTCACCTCTCCCTCAGAATATGTATTCTGAAGAGAAAGCATAGGGTAACGGTGATTTACTTGTGGAAAATTGTTATTTATATCACTGCCAACTCTCACAGATGGTGAGTTTGGATCATGCAACTCGGGATGTTCAGCTTCAAGATCAATCAGCTCTTTCATCAGTTTATCAAATTCAAAGTCTGAAATAACCGGTTGTGACAGCACGTAATAATTGTAGTTATGCTCGTGCAGTTGTTTTCGAAGCAATTCAATTCTCTCTTTAACCTTTTCCATATATCTTTTATTGAAATATCTTTTACCTAAATATCCTCATCCATGGATAAACAGTTGCCTTACCGCTATTGTTTCTGAAATTGTCAATAGATGCCGACAGTGTAAGGCTTTGCTGAAAAAGTATGTTCCCCTCTGTTATATGCAGATTCCCATTCAGGCGAACTTTAACTCTTCCTGTTTCCATAAACCTGATGTAAAATTTACTCTGTAGATATGAGTCTCCCTGAAGAAACGGTGTACCCCAGTATAAATCTCCTCCATACCTGTCATAGAACCTCATCCTGTGATCTCCCAAATATAATGTATTTTCAGTTCCAATACCCCAAAACTCAAGGTTTGCTCTTGAAATAAAGCCAATAGGTTTATGAATTATATCTGCTTTTCTATCACGCTCTACTCCGGCAAAAACACCTGCTGACAACAATCCCTTAAAACTATTATCAGACTCATATTCTAAGCCTATTGATGCCATTCCCTGCATCTGTTCACTTACTCCATACTCAGGGTTTCGAGGATTGGTTCCCGCATAATGAAAAAGATAGGATTGGAAATCTCCGAAAAAAACACCTTTTGAAGCTTTACCTGAAAAGCCAATAAAAAAATTCTCTCTGTTTACTGTGGTAGCATATCCTGTCCAGTCCATCCACGCATTAAAATAATTCCTACCATTACCAATCTGCCAGAACAAACCCTGCATTAGTGGAGTAAAATAGCTTACAGAATCGCTGAAAAAGAAATCAGAATAGTTTGACAACACTTCTCTTCGGGGGAAAGAGCCGGCTCGAAAAGTAATTTTTGGTGTCTGATACTGATAGTAAAGTGTTAAATCCACTTTATCTATTGCCTTATGCATTCCCGGTATTTTCAATATATCTACTCCTGCAACAACTGTATGAGCAGAATCCCAAGTGATTCCAGCTGCAGGGGTTACCCAAATTCCGTTTAATGTCTGTGGATCGGTATAAGAAGATTTCTCATACTCTCTGTTATCAAAGAAATAATCCAATCCTAACTTCCAGATGTAGTTCTGGGCATGGAGAGAAACGACTGAACAAAGTGTTAACAATAAAAAAATATATCTCATATAACAGTCACTGTTTTAATTGCCTTTCATATCATCTTTTGAAATAGATGTAAAAATACAATTTTTCGATATACCTTAGGCTAGTTATTACATTATTACTCATAAATAGGTTGTATCGTCCTGATTTTTGTTTACAGTTAGTGTAAACCTATTTCAGGACTTGACAGTCGTACCAAACATGAACTTTATCCATACCATGTCCGTATCCTCTTCATATCCTCCTCATACTTTCTTCATATCCTCCTCATATTTTATTGAGGAGGGGCTGGATGATGTACCTTTAATGTAGGGCTGTTATATCTCTTTTTCTTTCCATTTCCCACTTCTGATATAAAAAAATGAGAGTGTCATGAGCATGAACCAATATACATGTTCGGTTGTCCACGCAGCAGCTACCGAGGCTCTTATATAAACAATTATGAACCACATATAGGCTACATAAAACAGAAGAGTTATCATTTCAAATTTAAGTGCTGTGCGAGTATTTCCGGTCCCGGATACCGAACTAAACAGGACAGTGCCTAAACTATAAATAGGCAGTGATGATATCATAACGTAAAGAGGTACAACTGTATCTGCGATCAAGGAAGGATTATCGGTGTAGATTTTTATCATTAATTTTGGGAAAGCAACAAGAATTGAAATGAAGATTATCATTACTCCCAGACTAATCATTGATAGCCGTTTAATAAGGTTTGGAACTTCATGATGTCTGCCGGCTCCAATTGTATTGCTTACCATAGTACTTGTACTTGAGCCTATAGCGTGCGATGGTATAGTGAAAATTGTATAGAAACTACGAACAATGTTTGTAACTGCAAGTGATCTCTCTCCCATATAATTTTCAATAAGCATGAAGAAAACAAACCAGGTGGAGATTGAGAAAAGATATTGTACCATCATGAAAATGGAAATATCCAATGTTTTTTTAATTACTGACCATTGCAATCTTATCTTAACAAATCCATATTTAACCAGATCTATTGTCTTCGTTGTATATATAATAAAAAACAGGGTTGATGCAAGTTCTGCTATAACTGAAGCTATGGCTGCACCGGCAATGCCCATTTCAGGCATTCCTAAATTTCCAAAAATAAGACCATAATCAAATATGATGTTAACAACTGCCATCACAGCAGCATTTATTGTTAGTATTTTGGTACGTGCAATTCCAATATAAAATGCACGAAACATCAGATTGACAAACGCAAATATTAGTCCAAACAGACGCCATTCAAGATATTCTGTTACTGCACCGGAGACATCTGCTGACTGAAATAATTGGGGAATCCAGTTAACAGCACCATATCTTAAAATAGGAATCAGTACTATTGCCGGGATTAAAAGGAAAATAGAACCCTGTATAACTATATCACCAATTTTATTGTAGTTTTTCTCTCCGTTTCGCCTTCCAATAAGGATCTGACTACCCATGCTGAATCCAAAACCGAGAGTGTAAATTGCTATATAGATTACTCCGGCTAAAGCAGAAGCACCAAGCTCAACCTCTCCTACTCTTCCCAGAAAGGCAGTATCTACTACCTGAATCAGGTTCTGAGTCAAAAGACTGAGAAATATAGGAGCACTGATTTTAAAAATGTGTTTGTTGGTATACACGTTTATCAATTAAAAACCGCCAGTTACATCTGTAGCTGACGGTTGATATTATGCTTAAATTTATTTTTTAATCTGATTCGTTTTTCCGTCAAGATTTATTACGGTAGGAGTGAAACTCTTTGCCTCCTCAAATGGTATAGTGGCATAACTCATTATTATAATTATATCTCCCTTTTGAACTTTGCGTGCTGCCGCACCATTAAGACATACGATTCCTGATCCACGCTCTCCGCGAATAATATAGGTCTCAAATCGTTCACCGTTATTATTGTTAACTATTGCCACCTTCTCATGAATAAACATATTGGCTGCATCAATTAAGTCTTCGTCAATCGTTATGCTACCTTCATAATTCAGGTTGGCGTCTGTTACTGTTGCTCTATGTATTTTTGATTTTAAAATTTCTACCTGCATATTATTTATTTGTATCTGATATTATCTATTAATCTTACCTCTCCGCAAAACAGGGCAATACAGCCCACAATGTAATCGGAGTCACTCCATGATGTTACCGGCTGAAGATTATCTCCATCAACTATCTGAAAGTATTCTACCTTTAAACCGGAGACTTTGTTTATACTTTCTGAAACATAATTAATCAGTTCATAAGGTATAAACTTATCAATCATAAGCTTACTTTCATTTAACACTTTGTAAACCTCTGAGGCATTCTTCTTCTGTTCTTCTGAAAGACGTTGATTGCGGCTACTCATTGCTAATCCGCTGCTTTCACGCACAATAGGCATACCGATTATATTTACCGGCATCTGCAACTGCCTTACCATATCTTTTACGATTGCAAGTTGCTGGAAGTCTTTTTCTCCAAAATAAGCATTGTCCGGCTTTACAATGTCAAACAACTTGCTTACAATTTGGGCCACACCATTAAAATGGCCGGGTCTGAATTCTCCCTCCATTACTTTATCAAGCTGACCAAAATCAAATACTCGTTTATCTTCTTCAGGATACATCTCTTCAACAGAAGGTGAAAAAACATAATCAACCCCCAATCTTTCCAGTAATTCGTGGTCCTTTTCAGGGGTTCTGGGATAATGTTTCAGATCCTCTTTATTATTAAACTGTGTGGGATTCACAAACAAACTTACAATACTTATTTTATTGTCTGCTACACATCTCTCTACTAATGAGGCATGACCTTGATGCAAGGCACCCATAGTAGGTACTAAACCAATTGTTTCTCCCTTATGTCGATAACCCTGTAGTTGATTCTCTAGTTCGGATATTGTATCTATAATTTTCATCACCCGCAATTTAGAGTGCAAAGCAACAAAATAATTGGCACATATAGAAAATAATTTGCATTATTTCACTCTAAAGAATAGACGTAAATTCGGTTATTCGTCTCATTATGTGCATCTTACAACTTTTGCCCATTTTTATTTTGTATTTATGTGGATTTTTTTTATTATCTTTGTACTCAAATTAAGATAATTAGCTTCATGTCTCAGAAAAAAATTTTATACATTTCACAGGAAATCTACCCTTATGTAGATGAAACACCAATCTCGAATACTTCACGATTTTTACCCCAGGCCATTCAGGAGAAAGGCATGGAGATTCGTGCATTTATGCCTAAATATGGCAATATAAATGAACGCAGGAATCAACTTCATGAAGTTATACGACTTTCAGGAATGAACCTCATTATTGACGATTCAGACAACTCTTTGATTATCAAGGTTGCATCTATTCAGTCTGCACGTATGCAGGTCTATTTTATTGACAACGAGGATTATTTTCAGAATAGAGAAACACTGGTTGACAAGAATGGAGAGGAGTATGACGACAATGAGGAGAGAAGTATCTTCTTTGTGCGTGGAGTAATGGAAACTATCAAAAAGTTACGCTGGGTTCCGGATATTATTCATTGTCACGGATGGTTTAGCGGATTAGCACCTCTATATGTCAAGAAAGGGTATAAAGATGACCCATGCTTCAAAGATACAAAGATAGTATACTCTATTTATGATGAAACCTTTAAAAAGCCTTTCAGTAAGGAAGTAGCCCACAAGCTCCGGTTTGAAGGAATTGGCGATGCCGAAATTGAAAAGATAAAAAGCAGAGGAGTGATGGATTATCAAAATCTTATCAAGCTGGCCGTTGATTATTCAGATGGCGTTGTTCTTGGAAGTAAAGATATTGATCCGGAAATTACTAAGTATCTTGAAACTGAGAAGGTCGATTTTCTACCTTATCAGCCCGATTTTGAGAAGAGTGTTGATGAGATTGAGGCCTTCTATAACAAGATTGCTGATTGAGAATCCAACTCTTAACTAAAACTTATTTAGTTTCCCCTATACACAATTATATTTAAAAATTGAAAGAAAGCTATTTTCCGTTTTTAAATCACATTATTTTTTTGGATATTTGCGGCGTTGAAATAATATTTTGAAACTAATGAAGCTCAAAACAATATATAAGTTATTTACAATAACCTTTGTCGCAATACTCGCTTTCTCTTGTAACGACAATTTAGATCAAATAGGATTCTCCATTCAGCCTGATAAAGACAGACTGACTGTAGGTATTGACACTTTACAGTTGCAGGCACGTACTGTTCAGGTTGACTCAGTTTTTGGTAAAACTAATTACCCTGTACTTGGAGAATATGCGGATCCGGTATTCGGTTCTATTAAGTCTGAATATATAGCTGAGTTTTATCTTCCAAAAGGATTGGAATTCAAAGATGGGGCTGTGATAGACTCCGTGAGTGTGGAAATATCTTACACTTCTTTGATTGGAGACTCTATTGCTCCTATGTCGTTGTCTGTATATGAGGTTACGAAATCTCTGAAAGGAACCAATGACTTTACTCATATTGATCCGGAACAGTTTGCTGATATGACTGCTCCTCTTGGAGTGCAAAGCTTCACAGGAAAAAACTCTACATACAGGACTAAATCATATACAGCAGATGATTTCACTACTGTCACATATACAGAATATTACATAAATGTTGATTTACCAAAGACTATAGGGGAAAGTTTTCTGGAAGAATATAATAAAGCTGGTCATGGTAAATTGTCAGACACTGATACTTTCAGGGAGTATTTCCCGGGACTATATTTTACCACCAGCTTTGGTAACAGTACTATTATAAGCGCTGATCTTACGTCACTGCTTGTACATTACCACTATCTGGATGAAAAAGGTTCTTCAACAAATCAGGATACTATCCGAACAGATGTATTCAAATTAAACAATACTCCTGAGGTTAGACAGATTAACCATATTAAGAGCAATAATGAAGAGCTGCTGGCTGATAACTCAGATGTCACCTATATAAAAAGTCCTGCAGGAGTAAACACCGAGATTGTATTCCCAATATCTCAGGTTCATGATAATCTGCAGTCGATGGCTCTAAATCTCGTAAACTTCACAGTTTATGCTTTACCAGATGAATCAGAAAAGGGTATGGTGAAATTGAGTCCGCCTGATTATCTTCTATTGATTAACAAAGACTCTTTAAATGGATTTTTTGAAAACAGGAAATTAAGAGATAATGTCACAAGCTTTCTTTCTGAAAAGTTTGATCCCTCTACCTACTCATACAAGTTTAACAATATATCGTCGATGATAAATTATTATAACCAGGAGTTTGATGGTGAACCTTATGATCTGACTTATTATCTTATTCCGGTTGATGCTACATATACCAATGTACAACAGGGCTATTCAACTCAGCAAGTGCTTACCAAGATTCAAAACCTGATGTGGCCTACTGCTACTATTTTGGATAAGAGAGCAGGAAGTCTGCAGTTGGAATTAATATTCAGTAAGCTTTAAATAAATTATTGGATATCTATAAATTAGCAATCAGATAGCTAAAGATCAAGAATCAGAAAGCTTCAATCAGAATTGCAAAGTATTGGTTTTCGGTAGTTAGTTTCCGTCTATCAGTATTACATTAATTAATTGTCAGAAAAGTAACCCCTGTTCATTGCCGGCTCTTTTTCTACCCAAGTGCTGGTAAGCAAGTTCAGTAACTTCTCTTCCACGCGGTGTACGTTTTATAAAACCCTCTTTAATCAGATAGGGTTCATACACCTCCTCTATGGTACCGGGATCATCACCAACAGCTGTTGCTATTGTAGTAATACCAACAGGACCTCCTTTAAATTTATCAATGATTGTAAGAAGTATCTTATTATCTATCTCATCCAGACCATACTTATCAATATTAAGAGCCTCTAAAGCATATGTTGAAATATATTTGTCTATAGACCCGTTACCTTTTACCTGTGCAAAGTCACGTACTCGTCGTAATAAAGCATTGGCAATTCGTGGTGTACCTCTACTTCTTGATGCAATTTCTTCAGCAGCATTTATCTCACATTTGATCTTGAGAATATCTGCAGACCTGAGTACAATACCGGTGAGTGTAGCAGAATCATAATATTCAAGGTGCATATTGATACCGAATCTAGCTCTTAAAGGACTTGTAAGCAAACCGCTTCTTGTAGTGGCACCCACCAATGTAAATGGGTTGAGATCAATTTGTATTGAGCGTGCACTTGGTCCTTTATCTATTAATATATCAATTCGGTAATCCTCCATTGCACTATACAGATACTCTTCAACAACAGGTGATAAGCGATGTATTTCATCAATAAAAAGTACATCGTTCTCTTCAAGAGAGGTTAATATCCCGGCAAGATCACCGGGTTTATCAAGCACAGGCCCTGATGAAATCTTAAAGCCAACACCCAACTCGTTAGCAATTATATTTGCAAGTGTAGTTTTTCCAAGTCCGGGAGGTCCATGAAGCAATACATGATCAAGAGACTCACCGCGCATGCGTGCGGCACTAACAAATATTTCCAGATTTTCAACAATCTTATTCTGCCCTTTGAATCCTGTGAAGGTCAAAGGACGTAAGGTCATTTCAAAGTCACTATCTGTCTCCTGAAAATTACTTCTGCTATGTATATCGAAATTATCTCCCATTCTATTTATTAATACAAAAATAGTTATTTATTACGGTTTTTGGAAATAGCATTAACGTTTCGTTTTAATCCTGCAAACTTCGTCCTTTTTACAGCTGAACCTCTAAAAAGATGTTGATACTCTTTCTCATTCATACCTATCAGTTTAGTTAAATCAAGTTCCATAAACTCTTCCGATGGCATAAACTCATCTGTGTTGTGAGGAGTTGACATTCTGTTCCATGGACACACTTTCTGACAAATATCACAACCAAAGACATAGTTTTTCAGTTTGGGAGCAACTTCCGCAGATATTTCACCTCTGTTCTCGATAGTTTGATATGAAATACACTTATTGGCATTTACCAGAAAAGGTTTTTCTATAGCTCCTGTAGGACATGCATCAATACAACGAGTACAACTTCCACAATTTTCAGGAATAGGTGAATCATAATCCAGTTCAATATCAATAATCAGCTCACCCAGAAAGAAAAAAGAACCTTTCCCGGGGATTATCAACAAAGTATTCTTACCTACAAATCCTATACCTGCCTGTGCAGCCCAAAATCTTTCCAAAACAGGAGCTGAGTCTGAAAAATATCTACCTGTAACATCAGTATATGTCTGTTTTATAAACTCAAATAGTAGCTTGAGCTTATCCTTTACAACATCATGATAATCTTTCCCATAGGCATAATAGGCAAATTGAGGAGCATAAGTGGGCTGTTTTTGGTGAGGGTAATAATTTAGTACAACAGAAATAATAGATTTTGCACCATCTACAAGCAACCTTGGATCAAGCCTCTTTTCTATATTCCGCTCCATATAACTCATGGTTGCATGATGATTTCCAGCTAACCATTTCATATATCGTTCTTCTTCACCGGTATCAGTAGCACGGCAAATACCGCATGCATCAAATCCCAGTCTCAAAGCCTCTTTTTTTATCTCTTCTGAAAAAGTCATAGTTTATTAAATATATTCCGGGCCAATTGGTCTTCTAAAATTAACTCCATGACACCTATATCAAAAATACAAAGATATGTTTGATTTGACACTGTATAAAATGCATTTAATTGAATTCCCAATTACTTTCAACATACCAGTTCTGGAAAAATTGACTACTTTTGCATGAGTAATTTGCAATATATAACCTCTCATGACGGAATCTTCACTTAAGAGTAAAACTATTCTGTCCCTTTTCTGGAGTTTTATTGATAAGTTTGGACAGCAGCTCCTAAATTTTGTGAGTATGCTGATCCTGATGAATATTATCAGTGCAAGAGAATATGGGATGATTGGTTCACTTGCAATATTTATAGCTTTTTCCTCAATACTTATAGATAGTGGTTTCGGGAGGGCTTTGCTTAACAGGCACAACCTCACAGATACTGATTACTCAACAGTTTTTATTTTTAATATAACACTGGGTATTTTATTGTATCTGATATTATTTATCACTGCACCATTTCTGGGAAATCTTTTCAATACTCCTGAAATAACAGTTGTAGCAAGAGTACTATTTATCTCAATAATATTAAATGCTTTAGGACTAATTCACCAAACTTTGCTAACAAAAAAAGCAGATTTCAAAGGACTGTCCAAAATTAATCTGTTTGCATTGCTCATTGCTGATATTGTTGCGGTAATTATGGCTATTTACAACTATGGAGTTTGGGCTTTGGTAGCGCAGACACTAATATATACACTTCTACGTACTATCTTCCTTTGGTTATACTCAAGCTGGCGTCCAAAAACAAGTTTTAGCAAGAAAAGTCTAACAGCATTCTTCTCCTTCAGTAGTAAACTACTTGCATCGAACTCGATCTCCACACTTGCTAATAATATTTACCCCAGCTTAATTGCAATGTTTTATCCAATGAATCACGTAGCATATTTTAATCAGGCAAAAAAATATCAGGATATCCCTTTTCTTACCATGTCAAATACTTTTCGCTCTGTAGCAATGCTTATACTATCCGAGGTAAACAGAGACAGTGAGAGGATGAAAAGAGTAATGAGCAAAATGATGAAATCCATCTCTTTTATCACATTTCCGGTAGGAATGATAATGATTATTACAGCAGAGTCACTGTTTTTCCTGTTCTTTAAAGAGAAGTGGCTCGAAGCAGTTCCTTATTTCAGAGTACTAACGCTGGCTGGAATGCTTTCACCATTTGTGTTTATTTTCAACGAATTGTTTATTGCTAAGGAGAAATCAGCTTATTTCCTTGGAGTAGAAATCATTAAGACTTTTATTTTAATTATTCTGATAATATTGCTACTCCCTCATGGATTAATGGCTCTGGCAAGTAGCTGGGTGATCTATATTATTATTACATTACTTATTTCGGCTACTTTATCCGGGAGACTTATAAGCTATAGTTCTATACAATTTTTAAAAGATATGCTTCCATACATGGTAGTTGCATTAATCTGCTCAGGAATATCCTATCTGGTTACAAATGGTATACAAAGCAGTGTACTTTACATTATCACAAATGCCATAATTACAGGGGGGTTATATATACTTTTATGTAGAATAATAAAGCTCGAAATGTCAGAGGAGGTTGAAAACTGGTTCTCTAACCTAAAAAAGAAAAGAAAATGAAGGACTCATTACTATTCATACGCTTTGCTGCTCAATTTGCGATCGAAAACAGAACATTATCTCATATCAAACAGTACAGGAGATGGCATAGAGATAAGAAATCGGGTGAAAGCACTTTAAGTCTGGGTTTACCATGGATTACCTATGATGCTATAAAGTTCCTTGAAAAGATATGCAATAAAAGTATGAGAGTTTTTGAATGGGGTTCAGGAGGATCAACAATATTTTTTGCTATCAGATGCAAAGAGGTGATATCAGTTGAGCACGATATATACTGGTTGAATTCACTTCAAAAGAAGATTAAGGAGCTCAAGCTTAATAATGCTTCACTAATAGGAATTGAGGGTAAACCGGTTGATTATTTCAATAAGTTAGATCCGGAAAATCCTGATGATTTTGCTTCAAAAGAAAAAAATTCATCAGGACTTTCATATGAGGATTATGTCAGGTCAATAGATAGTTACGAAAAAGGATATTTCGATATAATTGTTGTTGATGGGCGAGCAAGAAATTCATGCATAAAAAGAGCCATTCCCCACATTAAAGCAGGAGGTTATCTGATAGTTGACAACAGCGACCGTAAATATTACCTGTCACCATTTCCCAACCTCAATAACCCTGCTGAGTGGGAAAAGAAAGAGTTCACCGGACCAGTATTTTTCCAACACGCTTTTGGAAAGACCACTATTTTTAAAAAACTGATCAATTCGCAAAGATAAAGTCCAGTTGCCTGCGTTCTAGATTTGCTTTTGCAACTTTGATTGTAACAGGTTGCCCGAGTCTGTATTCTCTTCTGGTACGACGCCCTACCAGCCTGTAATTCTTTTCATCCAGTTCATAGAAATCATCGTCCAGCTCCCTGATCGGAATCATTCCCTCACATTTATTTTCGTTGATCTCAACATATATCCCCCACTCCGTAACTCCTGATACTACTCCATCATAAACCTTACCGAGCTTGTCGGACATAAACTCTACCTGCTTATATTTTATTGAATCACGTTCAGCATTTGCTGCAACCTGTTCCATATCAGAACAATGTTTACTTTGAGCCTCAAGTGTATTCTGATCTGCACTCTTACCACCATTTAGGTATCTCTCAAGTAATCTATGAACAAGCATATCAGGATACCTTCGTATAGGAGAAGTGAAATGTGTGTAATAGTCAAATGCCAGACCATAATGTCCTACATTCTTTGTAGAGTAGATAGCCTTTGACATTGTTCGAATTGCAATAGTTTCCACAAGATTCTCTTCAGGGCGTCCCTGCACTTTATCAAGTACGGAGTTCAGACTTTTTGCAACTTCTGTTTTTGTTCCTGATGTTTTCATCTTATGACCAAAGCGTAGAATAAAAGCATTAAACGTATCCAGCTTCTCAGGGTCAGGAACATCATGTACCCTGTAAACAAATGCCTTGGCTTTTTTATCTTTAGGTACCTTGCCTATAACTTCTGCAACAGTTTTGTTTGCAAGAAGCATCAGCTCCTCAATCAGGTGATTTGCCTCTTTAGACTCCTTGAAGAATACTCCAAGAGGTTTACCCTTTTCATCAAGATTAAATTTAACCTCATATCTCTCGAAATTTATTGCCCCATTGGCAAATCTTCTATCACGCAACTGCTTTGCGAGATCATTAAGCTTGAGTATTTCTGTTGCAAAAGCACCTTTACCTGTTTCAATAACTGTTTGTGCTTCCTCATATGTAAGTCGGCTATCTGATTTTATTACAGTTCTTGCTATTCTTGACTTTTTAACCTCAGCCTTATCGTTCATATTGAATATGACAGAGAAACATAATTTCTCCTCATTTGGTCTGAGAGAACACAAACCGTTGCTTAACCTCTCTGGCAGCATTGGAATTGTACGATCAACAAGATAGACTGAGGTTGCTCTTTTCTCAGCTTCTACATCAACAAGATCGCCCGGTTTTACATAATGAGTTACATCAGCAATATGCACCCCAACCTCCCAGAGATTTGGAGCCAACTGCCTGAAGGAGATAGCATCATCAAAATCCTTTGCATCTTTAGGGTCGATAGTTATAGTAAACACATCCCTGAAGTCTTCTCTTCTGGATATCTCATTCCTATCAATTTTATCCGAAATTGTGTCAGCATATTTTTCAATATTTTCAGGATACTTATATGGAAGATCATATTGAGCTAAAATAGCATGCATCTCTGTATCATTCTGCCCAGGTACACCCAAAATATCTATGACCTTACCAACAGGATTATTAGCTTTCTCCGGCCATTCAACAATTTCTACTACCACCTTATCCCCATTCTTTGCACCTCTGAGCTCTTCTTTAGGGATAAATATATCGTTAGAGAGATACTTGCTATCCATTACAAGAAAAGCAAAATGTCTCTGCACCTCCAGAACACCTACAAATCTGCTCTGAGCACGTTCAAGAATCTCAATCACTGCACCTTCGGTATCGGCACGTTTTCTTTTTGCAAGAAGCTGTATACGAACCCGGTCACCATTCATCGCATGCTTGCTGTTTCGCTCAGGGATATATATAATATTACCATCGTCGTCCGGAACAAAGAAATTCTTTCCGTTGCTTCTCCTTTCAAACCGTCCATCAAGGATCAATCCTCTGTTATTTATTCTATACCTACCTCTTGATGATTCAAGAATAATATCATCATCACGCAGTTTATCAAGCACCTTAATAAGTACTCTCCTACCATCCTCTCCTTTAACATTTAAAGCTGCAGCAATTTGCTTATAGTTAAATTGTTTATCTTTATTCTCTGTCAGGAAGTCAGTAATTAATACGGTTAAATCTTTTTTTCTCGGTTTTGATAAAGGTTCCTGCGAGGCTGCTTTTTTACTCATAATTCTTTTTGATTTAGATTCCAATTGATACTAAAACAATCCAAACACTGTTTTAGTTATGCAAAGTAATAAAAAATTCGCAATAACACTACTTTTAAATCATTAGGTAATTGCTATTTTTGCAATAGTTAAGATGAAACAGATGATCAAAAAAAAGGTACTTATAACCGGAGCCAGCGGTTTTATCGGAAGCACGGCAGTTGACAAAGCAATTGAACTGGGATATGATACCTGGGCAGGCATTAGAAGCAGCAGTAGTCGAAAGTATTTGACAGACAGTCGCATTCAGTTTGCCTTCCTTGATTGCTCAAATAAAAACAGTCTCATGAATCAGTTAACAGATCTGGCTGAAAAGCATGGAAAGTTCGATTATATTATTCACATTGCAGGTTTAACAAAAGCTATCCGTAAATCAGATTTCGATAATGTCAACTACATACAGACACGCAATTTAGCAGAATCCCTGATAGAAATTGATGCTGTTCCGGAGGCCTTTGTATTGATGAGTTCTTTGAGTGTAATGGGTTCAGGAGATGAGTTTGGCTACACCCCTTTAAAAAACGATCATATACCAAACCCTACCACAGCATATGGAAAAAGTAAACTGAAAGCAGAAAACTTTCTAAAGGGACTCAAAGACTTTCCCTATCTGATTATCAGGCCAACAGGTGTATACGGACCTAGAGACAAAGACTATTATATTCTTATGAAGGCTGTTAAAAGCGGTCTGGATATTGGTGCTGGATTTAAAAAACAGATACTAACATTTATCTACAGTGAAGACTTGGTTGATGTGATCTTCAAACTATTGGAAAAAGGTATTGTCAGAAAAGAATATATTGTAGCTGATGGCGATATATATACTGATACAGAGTTTAATAAAATTGTGCAGGATGCTCTGAATAAGAAGTATGTTATACGATTTAAAATCCCTCTTTTTCTTGTAAAACCGGCTGCAGTGATAAGTGAAAAAGCAGCTTCACTTTTAGGAAAGGCATCCACTTTCAACAGTGACAAATATCGTATAATGAAGCAACGCAACTGGGCATGTGACATAACCCCTCTGAAAGAGGATATCAATTTCAAACCCAAATACAGGTTGAAACAGGGTGTTGAAAAAACCGTGCAATGGTATAAAGAGCAAGGTTGGCTCTAATTTTCTTCAATTTTATACATTAATAGTGTAAGTCGGCCAATTTTTGTATTTTTGCTACTCAAAAGTATTGAAACAAATGAAAATAGCACTTATAGGATATGGTAAGATGGGGCGTGAAATTGAGAAAATAGCCCTGCAAAGAGGACATGAGGTAGTTTGTACAATAGATATAAATGAAGAGGATAAATTTCAAACCGATTCATTCAGGAGTGCTGATGTTGCAATTGAATTTACTTCACCAAAAAGTGCACTTAGCAACTATAGAAATGCATTTGCAGCAGATGTTCCGGTAGTTTCAGGAACAACAGGCTGGCTTGAGCATTTAGATGAGATAATAAAAGAGTGTGAGGTAAACGGAAAAACCTTTTTCTACGCTTCAAATTTTAGTCTCGGTGTAAACCTCTTTTTTGCGCTTAACAACTACCTGGCTAAGCTGATGAACAGGTTTACCGACTATGATGTAAGCATGGAAGAGACACATCATATACATAAACTGGATGCTCCCAGTGGGACTGCAATAACTCTTGCTGAAGACATTATTTCAAATATTGACAGGAAAAGCGGTTGGATATTAGATGATAACAACACAACCGACTCCACCGGCCACGACCTGAAAATCAAATCATTCCGTGAAGGTGAGGTACCTGGTATTCACACCGTGATCTATGAATCAGAAGCAGATATCATTAAAATAACACATGATGCTAAAAGTCGCAAGGGATTTGCCCTTGGGGCAGTTCTTGCCGCTGAATTCACAAAAGGTAAGAAAGGATTTCTTGGCATGAAAGACATGCTTGGTAATCTTTAATCATAAGACAAATAATATAGAATATGACTCTAAAAGAACGTTTTGGACAAGCCTCGGGCAGACAATGGCTATGGTTTGTAGTATGGACAATACTCACCATTTTATTCTCATTTTGGTCGCAATCACCATGGGTATTACTGTTTATACTGCTTTTTCTTGATATATATATTTCCAAATTCATTCCCTGGGGATTCTGGAAGAAATCAAAAAATGATCTTTTCCGTAAAACTATGGAATGGGTTGACGCAATTGTTTTTGCATTAATAGCTGTATATTTTATTAATACATTCTTTTTCCAGAATTATCAAATACCGACATCCTCTCTTGAGAAGTCACTCTTGGTTGGGGACTTTCTGGCTGTAAGCAAACTGAGTTACGGTCCCCGTGCCCCAATTACACCTCTTTCATTTCCGCTTGCACAGCACACAATGCCTGTAACCGGCGGTAAGTCATACATCGAGAAGCCACAGTGGAAATACAACAGACTTAAAGGATTTGGTAAAGTTAAAAGAAATGACATAGTTGTATTCAATTTCCCCGTGGGAGATACAGTTGCATTGAATCAGCAGGGAATTGATTTCTACCTGTTATCAAAACTCCATCCAAATGGCAGTGAAGGTGTTCGTGCAGATAAACGTACTTATGGAGATATAGTCTATCGTCCTGTCGACAGAAGAGAAAACTATGTAAAAAGATGTATTGGGCTACCGGGTGAAACAATAGAATTAAAAAATGACTCTGTCTTCATCGATGGCAATTACATTCCAAACCCCAGACTGTCACAGCATAACTATATGATACATACAGATGGAACTATAATATCTTCTGATGTATTTAGTAAACTGGGAATAAATATTGCCGACTACAACACTCAAAACAGTTACGGACAGATTGTATCCCGTTCTCAAGACCTTGCTGATGTTGACAGCCTTAGTATGTCAATATTCAATCTGAAACCTCGAAATGGTAACAATGGCAGAGTCTATTTCGGTATACCACTAACAAACGATATGATAGAGGAGTTAGAGTCGAAGCCTTTTGTATGGGAAATAATAAAAGAGAGGGAACTGCCGGGAACAAGCTACTATTTCCCACTCGACTATAATACACAGTGGACAAGAGATAATTACGGTCCTCTCTGGATACCCAAAAAAGGTGAAACAATCACTTTCGACAGTAATTTGGATTATAAGGTTGCAACATACGAAAGATGTATAAAGAATTATGAGGGCAACGACTTTGCTTATCGTGATGGTAAGGTTTTCATCAATGGTGAGGAGTCAGACTCCTATACTTTTAAATATGACTACTATTTCATGATGGGTGACAACAGACATAATTCTGCCGACTCACGCTCATGGGGATTTGTACCAGAGGATCATATTGTAGGTCAGCCCCAGCTAATCTGGCTGTCTCTTGAAAAAGACAGAGCATGGTTTAAAGGTAAAATACGCTGGAACAGGCTGTTCCGCAGTGCTAAAGTTTCAGCATGACATCTTCGGATTCCTCTTCTGTAACCCTGTTATCGTCTCTTTATCTTGCGCCAATAGAGTATTACTATGCTCTTAACAGGTGCAACAAGGCTATTATTGAGATTAACGACAACTATCAGAAACAGTCATATCGCAACAGATGTATTATTGCAGGGGCAAATGGTCCACTTCCTCTTAGTATTCCAATAGAGAAGCCCAAGAGCACCAAATCATTGATGAAGGATATTCGAATTGCCGAGCATGGCAACTGGCGTCACCTCCATTGGAATGCCATTACTTCGGCTTACAACTCGACTCCTTTTTTTCAATATTATGAGGATGACTTTAGACCGTTTTATGAAAAAAAGATTACTTTTCTTCATGACTTTAACGAACAGCTGCGAACATTGATCTGCAGGCTGACAGGGATAGAGACAGAGATAACCTACACAGAAACCTATATAACTGAAATATCAGAAAGTTTAGTTGATCTGCGTGAGACTATTCACCCTAAACGCCCTTCTGAATTTATAACCAGGCCATATTACCAGGTCTTCTCAGACAAGCTTGGATTTCAGAACAATTTGAGCATATTAGATCTTCTTTTCAACATGGGAAATGAGTCCACATTCTATCTGTGACAATATTTTGATATTGAGAATTTATCTATTTTGCATATCTTTGCACATTCAACGACATCCATAATAATGAATCAAAAAGTAAGAGTAAGGTTTGCACCCAGTCCAACAGGACCGCTGCATATTGGTGGTGTTCGCACTGCATTATATAATTATCTTTATACAAAACAAAAAGGTGGTGATTTTATTCTTCGTATCGAGGATACCGACTCAGCAAGGTTTGTACCCGGTGCAGAAGAGTATATACAGGAGACTTTCGACTGGCTGGGACTGACTTTTGATGAGAGTCCTTCCAAAGGCGGCGAATATGGTCCATACAGACAATCTGAACGCAAAGAGATTTATAAGAAATATGTAAATCAGCTTCTTGACAAAGGTGCAGCGTATATTGCATTTGATACTCCGGAGGAGCTGGACTCAAAAAGATCTGAAATATCTAACTTCCAATATGATGCATCTACCAGAAATTTAATGAGAAATTCTCTGACACTTTCTGAAGAAGAAACAGATGCCCTTATATCAGCCGGAACACAGTATGTTGTAAGAATAAAGATTGAACCGGGAATAGATATAACCGTAAATGATATGATAAGAGGAAAAGTTGTTATAAACTCCTCTGTGCTTGATGATAAGGTGATTTATAAATCTGCAGATGAACTTCCTACCTATCACCTTGCTAATGTGGTTGATGATCACCTTATGAAAATCACTCATGTAATAAGGGGTGAAGAGTGGTTACCATCAGCACCTTTGCATGTTTGGCTCTATCAAAGCTTAGAATGGGAAGATACTATGCCCTCTTTTGCTCATCTGCCTCTGCTTCTAAAACCTGACGGCAAAGGAAAACTAAGCAAGAGAGATGGTGACAGATTAGGGTTCCCTGTATTCCCACTTGAGTGGAAAGATCCGCAGACTTCGGAAATCTCATCAGGTTATCGCGAAAAAGGTTATCTACATGAAGCAATCATAAACTTTCTTGCATTCCTTGGTTGGAACCCCGGTACAGAGCAGGAGATATTCTCACTTGAAGAGCTGGTTGAAGCATTTTCTTTTGAGAGATGCAGTAAGAGTGGTGCAAAATTTGATATTGAGAAGGCAAAGTGGTATAATCACCAATATATAGCAAGAATGCCGGATGAAGAGCTGGCCAAACTCTTTGTACCGTTACTGACTGAGAAAGGTATATCCTCTACAACGGAAAAAATATCAAAAGTGGTTTCACTTGTAAAGGACAGAGCAACCTTTGTTAGTGACCTGTGGGAACAATCCTCTTTCTTCTTCCTTGCTCCCGAAACATACGATGAAAAAACCGTTCGTAAACGCTGGAAAAAGGAAACACCCGAACATATGCAGCAGTTGATAGACCTCAACATGCAGATGGTAGACTTCAGTGCACATAATCAGGAAAAAGTCGTTATGGAGTGGATTAAAACCAATGAACTTCACACAGGTAATATTATGAATGCATACCGACTAGCTATCGTAGGTGAAGGAAAAGGTCCACATATGTTCGACATTACCGAATTAATTGGAAAAGAAGAGACAAACAAGAGACTCCTAACTGCTATAAAAAGAATAGAGATTCAGGAAAATGTATAACCTGGGAATTTACTTCATGTCGCTATTTATACGCCTTGTTTCTCCGTTCAAGAGGAAAGCAAGGCTGATGATAGATGGACATAAGAGTGTATTTAATCTGCTTGAGAAAGAGATTGACAAAAAAGCAAAATATATATGGTTTCATGTTGCTTCACTAGGCGAGTTCGAACAGGCCCGCCCTATTATTGAAGAGATAAAAAACAGCAAACCGGAATATAAAATACTACTTACATTTTTCTCTCCTTCGGGATATGAAGTAAGGTATAACTACCCTCTTGCCGACATAGTAACATATCTCCCATTTGATACAAAAAAGAATGCCAGAAGGTTTCTTGAGCTTACAAATCCTCATATGGTAATCTTCATAAAATATGAGTTCTGGTACAACTATATTAATGAAATTTATCAAAGGAGAATCCCTGTATATCTGGTATCCGCTATTTTTCGAAAAAATCAATCCTTTTTCAAAAAATTGCGATCACCATACAGAAATATGCTCTCTTTATACACGCACTTTTTTGTACAGGATGATGAATCACACAAATTACTCCAAAAACATGGGATAAAAAATGTAACTGTAGCGGGCGATACAAGGATAGACAGGGTAATTGAGATTCAGAAACAGACAGTAAACCTGCCTATAGTAGAGAAATTTATTGATAAAGGCTCAATTATTTTTATAGCAGGAAGCTCATGGCCTGCTGATGAAGATATTTTTATAAATTACTTTAACAGTCACCCAAACCTAAAACTCATCATTGCACCACACGAAATAGATGAGTCACATCTTACTGAAATAGAAAAGAAGCTTAGTCGCCCCTCACAAAGATACTCCGGTTTAACTGACACTGATACAGTGAATGCCGATTGTATGATCATTGACTGCTTTGGCCTGCTTGCTTCAGTATACCGTTACGCAGATATAGGATACATAGGCGGAGGATTTGGTGATGGCATACACAATCTTCCTGAAGCTGCTGTTTATGGTATTCCTGTAATTTTCGGGCCCAATTTTATAAAATTCAGAGAAGCTCACGACCTGATCGCAACCGGAGGTGGATTTACAATAAAAAACAGAGCTGAATTTAACAAATTGATGGAGTCGTTTATCAACGAGCCCGAATTGAGAGAAAAAGCCGGTAAAGAGGCTAAAAATTATATCTTTAGCAATTCAGGTGCAACAAATACTATTTTAAATCATATCTTTTGATATATTTGTTATTTTTATATTCTATACCGATCAATTATAATTAAGTTGTGGAATTGCATAAGATGTATAACTGCTTATAAACAGTTATTATAAGCAAAATAAATAATAAAACAATTTCATTATAAAGTTGTTCTATTAACAAATCAGGAGGTTAACATAGTGAATATGAACTCTACACCCCAGAAGACATCTAAAAAGAAAGTCAGAATAAAAACCAGAGTATTCGTACCATTGGTTTTTGTAATTGCTATACTCATAATAACATATATATTCCCTCGTCAGGGAAGCTTCAACTATACATTTACTGAGGGCAGGCCATGGCAGTATGGCTTACTGACTGCACCTTTCGATTTTCCGATATATAAACCAGCTGATCAGTTAAAGATTGAGCAAGACAGCATACTGCAATTTTACGAACCCTATTTTGTAATCAACGAGAGCGTAAAAGTTAATGCACTTGCCAATTTTGATGCTGACGTGAATTTAGACAAACGCCTTTCAGAGCTTCCTCCCGAATATAAAATATATATTCGCAAAAGACTGAACGAGATCTACGATAATGGAATTATGCGCTCTGAGGATTACGACCGTATTACAGCATCCAGAACTGGAGCCCTGAGATTAAAAAAAGGAAATGTAGCTGAGTCGAGGAGCGCCAGTACTTTTTTCACAATACGCTCTGCCTATGAGAGTGTGCTTAATGAAACACCCGAGGGTATTTATGACAACATACTGAAAGCGGCCAATATAAATGAATATATTCAGGAGAATATAATCTACGATGCAGAAACATCCGAAAAAGCCAGAGAGGAGTTTGTTCAGCAGGTTGACATCAGCAGAGGTATGGTACAGCAGGGACAGAGGATTATTGATCAGGGGGAAATTGTAGACTCACGTACATTTAATATTCTCTCTTCATTAAGGCAGGTTTCAGAAGAAAGAAGCGGAGGTGCCGCCAAGGGCACATGGAGAGTAATAGGTCAGTTTATTCTTGTACTTTTCATGTTTCTATCTTTCTATATGTATCTGCTCTACTTCAGACCATCTGAGTACAGAAACAGGAAACATGTTGTTTTTATGCTATTGCTGATATTTATATTTGTAGCACTAACAGCATTGACTGTACGATTTGATCTTTTCAGTGTATATATTATACCATATACAATATTAACTATACTTATACGCACATTCATTGATTCCCGAACTGCACTTTTTGCAAGTTTAGTTACTATCATACTTAGTGCATTGATGGTACCCTACTCTTTTGAATTTGTTGTTCTTGAGATATCGGCTACAATGGTTTCTATATTTATGCTGAAGGAGCTGTCTGAGCGTTCTCAGCTAATAAGAAGCTCATTCTTCATACTATTTACGTACAGTGCTGTATATGTAGGACTAATCATGTACAACGAGGGTAATGTTACCGATCTGGAATGGGTTATGTTTATCTATTTCCTGATTAATTTCATATTTATAATGTTCTCCTATTCGTTGGTTTACCTGGTAGAAAAATCCTTCGGTTTTATTTCAGGAGTAACTCTCGTGGAGCTCTCAAATATAAACAAACCACTACTCAAAGAGCTTTCAGAAAAAGCACCCGGAACTTTCCAGCACTCGTTGCAGGTTTCAAACCTTGGTATGGCTGCAGCTGCAAAACTGGGTGCCAATGCATCTTTAATCAGAACAGGAGCATTGTATCATGATATTGGAAAGATGGTCAATCCTGCTTTCTTCACAGAAAACCAGACACCAGGTATGAATCCGCATGCAGGATTACCATTTGAAGAAAGTGCACGTATTATCATTAATCATGTAAAAGATGGTGTGAAGATTGCACAGAAATATAATATGCCTCAGCAGATTATTGATTTTATCGAGACGCACCATGGTACCAGCATGCCAAAATATTTTTACATATCCTGGAAAAATGCAAACCCGGGCAAAGAGGTTAATGAAGCATCATTCCGCTATCCCGGTCCAAATCCATTTACAAAAGAAACAGCTATTATGATGATGGCTGATGCAGTTGAAGCCTCATCAAGAAGTCTGCCTGAATATACCGAAAAGACTTTACGCGAGCTGGTAGATAAAATTATAGACTCACAGGTAAATGAGGGATATCTCAAGTTAGCTCCTATCACTTTCAGAGATATTCAGACAGTTAAGAATGTGTTTGTTGACAAGTTAATGACTATCTATCACTCAAGGATTGCATACCCTGAGCTTAAAGTTCCTGAGAACTAATCAACTTACTCCCATTCTATTGTTGCAGGTGGTTTTGAAGAGATATCAAAAACTACTCTGTTAACCCCTTGCACCTTATTAATTATTTCATTGGATACTTTTGCAAGAAACTCGTAAGGCAGTCGTGACCAGTCGGCAGTCATAGCATCAGTAGAAGTAACCGAACGCAGAGCAATAGTATTCTCATAAGTGCGCTCGTCACCCATAACACCTACTGACTGCACCGGCAGTAAAATAGCACCTGCCTGCCACACTTTATCGTATAACCCATATTCACGAAGTCCGGAGATAAAGATATCATCAGCCTCCTGAGCAATTCTAACCTTTTCTGGTGTAATTGCACCAAGTATTCTGATACCCAATCCAGGTCCCGGGAACGGGTGACGATGAATAAGTCCTGGTCGCATACCCAACTCCAAACCAATCTTACGTACCTCATCCTTAAACAGCAACTTAAGTGGTTCACAAAGTTTCAGATTCATCTTTTCCGGGAGACCACCAACGTTGTGGTGACTTTTAATTGTAACCCCTGTTATTGAAAGAGATTCGATAATATCAGGATAAATTGTTCCCTGTGCAAGCCATTTTATATCTTTAAGCTTATGCGCTTCCCTTTCGAAAACATCAATAAACCCTTTCCCTATGATCTTCCTCTTCTCTTCCGGATCAGTAACACCTTCCAGCTTTTTATAGAAATGCTGTTTAGCATCAACACCAATAACGTTTAATCCAAGATGCTCATAATCATCAAGAACAGTCTCAAATTCATTTTTGCGTAAAAGGCCATGGTCAACAAAAACGCAGGTAAGGTTTTTACCAATAGCTCTGTTCAATAATACTGCAGTGACAGAAGAGTCAACACCACCAGAAAGTGCAAGTATTACCTTATCGTCACCAAGCTCCTCTTTCAGCTCCCTTACAGTTGATTCAATAAAAGAAGCCGGAGTCCAGTCCCTATTCATACCGCAAATATCAAGGAAATTACTTAGTAAAGCAGTTCCCTGTTCAGTATGATACACTTCAGGATGAAACTGCACACCCCATGTTTTTTCTCCGTTAATCTTGTAAGCTGCCCACTTTACATCTTCAGTTGATGCAGTAAGAGTGAAGTTTTCAGGAGCATTTACGATTGTATCACCGTGAGACATCCATACTTCACTGTTTTGTGATAGGTTCGCGAATAGAGGATCATTACTTTCGAAAATATTCAGGTGTGCACGACCATATTCACGACTATCGGGCTGAGAAACCTCACCTCCTGATTCACTAACCATTAACTGCGCTCCGTAGCAGATTCCCAGTACTGGATATTTACCTCTGATATCTTTAAGATCTATCTTAAAAGCATCGTGATCATTAACTGAGAATGGACTGCCGGAAAGGATTACACCCTTTACGGTTTCATCTTCAAAAGGGAATTTATTATATGGTACAATCTCGCAATATGTACTTAAATCTCTCACTCTTCTTCCAATAAGCTGTGTAGTCTGTGATCCGAAATCAAGGATTATTATTTTCTCGTGCATAATTATAGTTTGGAGGTTTGAAAGTGCAAAGATACGAAAAGTATGAAACTGATTGATTTGAAATAAAAAGAATCTGCTTTATAAGATAATTAATTGCCCTTAAAGCAGTCTCACATTGCATTATAATTCTTCATATCATTATATTACAAGTTCCTTTTGTAAAAGAAGATCATAAGAGGTAGGTAAGAGCAATATAAGAGCAATAAAAGAATTAACCCACTCTGTGATACTCTAACATATGAAATGCAGAATCATTATAAACAGTAATTTTATTATTGCTTAGAGTTTTTTCTTATCTTTGAATTCATATAATGAGCAACATGAAATTGAAATATACAGTTTTTACAATCTTATTGGTCATTTTGTTCCAATCACTGCATTCTCAAACAATTGATGATGCCAAAAGCTGGTATCTCGATGGCCGTTATGCAGATGCACTGCCTCTGTTAAGATCCGAGTATAATGAAAATCCAAAGGACGCTCCACTAAATCAGTGGCTGGGTGTCAGTCTGTATAAAACCGGTCGCCTTGTTGAAGCTGAACAATACCTTAAATATGCATCAGAAAAAAAGATACCCGAAGCATATCTGGCACTTGGTGAATTGTATTCAAAATTGTATCGCTTTGATGAAGCAGAAAAGGAGTTCGACAAATATCAGCGTGCAAACCGCAGAAATAACGAAGCGCTTAAAAAACTTGAGCAGGCTCGTGAAGATGCCGACAGGCTTAAGAGGTATGTAAGCCGCACTGAAGATGTACAGATAATTGACAGTATAGTTGTTCCCAAGGCTGAGTTTTTATCTGCTTACAATCTAAGCAGCTCATCGGGATCTTTGCTGATGGCCGACGATTTCTTCGAAGGACAGCAAAATGGAGGAAAGACACTCTATATGAATGAGAGAAAGGAAAAGATTTACTACTCAAAAGGAGGAAATGGATCTAATTCCAATCTTTATACAATGGAGAAACTACTCGACTCATTTGGCAATGAAAAGTCGTTGCCGGAATCGATTAATGATTCAGGCAATCAGGATTATCCTTTTGTGATGAGTGATGGACTTACGATTTATTTTGCTTCTACAGGTCATAACTCTTATGGTGGTTATGATATCTATGCTACAAGATATAATCTCAATACAGACACATACCTGACGCCTAATCAGCTCAATATGCCTTTTAACTCTCCTTTCAATGATTACCTGCTTGTAATTGATGAAGAGAAGGGTGTGGGATGGTTTGCTTCGGACAGATATCAGTCAGAAGACTCTGTATGTATATATACCTATATTCCAAATGAGAGGGTTACTCTTTTGGAAAACGATGATATCTCTTATATGGCAAAACGTGCAATAATATCATCAATAGCCGACAGCTGGAGAGAAGGAATAGATTACAGTTCTGTAATTGCACTGGCAAAAGAGGTTTCTGTATCAGATGAGGGAGTGAAGGGGGACTTTGAATTTGTAATTAATGACAGGATTACATATTATACTCTCTCTGATTTTAAAAGCAGTAATGCCCGATCTATATTTTCTCAGGCACTTGGATTAAGTAAACAGCTTGAAGAATTAAAAGCTGATTTGAGCAGTAAACGCGATCAGTTTGCCAACAGCAGCTCTACAGATAGTAACCTGAGAGCAGCAATATTAAATCTTGAAAAGCAGGCTGATGATCTCTATAAAGAGATAGAGAGACTAAAAATTCAGGCAAGGAACGATGAAATACGTAATAATTTTAACTAAATAAACCTGACATGACACTTCACATCATTGTTGTTATCTCTGTGATTGTACTGGGGATACTTTTCATGCTAATTGAAATATTCCTTCTGCCTGGCATAAGTATTGCCGGAATTGCAGGTGTTATTTTTATTATAGGAGGCATATTTTACTCTTATATGTTTATAGGAAGTACTGCCGGTAATATTACGCTTGCCAGTTCGGCTATTGCTCTTGGAGCTTCTTTTGCATGGCTGTTAAAATCCAAATCACTGCGTAGGATATCTCTGGAAACCAATATTGAAGATACTGTTGACAACAGTAACCTGCTTAAAATTTCGGTAGGAGACACCGGTGCTGCAATTTCCAGATTAAATCCAATCGGAAAGGTTTTGGTTAACGATGTTGAGATTGAAGGAAAATCTTTCGACGGTGAGTATATCGAAGAAGATACAGAAATAGAGGTTGTAAAAGTAGAGACTTACAACGTTCTGGTAAAAAGGAAACAATAATATTCACTCCAAAATTTATATCATTATGGAATTTTCTATACCAATAATCATTACCATAGCGGTAATTATCATCTTTTTGATGATATTCTTTCACTATGTGCCTTTCTTCCTATGGATAAACGCACTTTCTGCAGGAGTACGCATATCTCTTGTACAATTGTTCCTGATGCGTCTTCGCCGGGTTCCGCCTCATACGATAGTATATGCGATGATTGAGGCTCATAAGGCAGGATTAAAAAGTGTCACTCGTGACAATTTAGAAGCTCACTACCTTGCCGGGGGGCATGTCGAGAAAGTTGTGCATGCATTAGTTTCAGCATCCAAGGCAAATATCGATCTTACATTTCAGATGGCCACAGCCATAGACCTTGCAGGGCGTGATGTACTAGAAGCGGTAAGGATGTCTGTAAATCCAAAAGTTATTGATACACCTCCAGTATCGGCTGTTGCTATTGACGGTATTCAGCTGATAGCCAAAGCACGTGTTACTGTTCGCGCCAATATTAAACAGCTTGTTGGTGGTGCTGGTGAGGAGACTATTCTTGCCCGTGTTGGTGAAGGTATCGTTTCATCAATCGGTTCAGCAGTTTCACATAAATCGGTATTAGAGAACCCCGACTCAATATCCAAGCTGGTTCTGAAGAAAGGTCTCGATGCCGGTACAGCTTTTGAAATTCTTTCAATTGATATTGCTGATATTGATATAGGCAAAAATATAGGTGCTGTTCTGCAAATGGATCAGGCCCAGGCTGACAAAAATATTGCACAGGCACGTGCTGAAGAACGTCGTGCAATGGCAATAGCTCTTGAACAGGAGATGAAAGCAAAAGCACAGGAGGCACGTGCAAAAGTTATTGAAGCAGAAGCAGAGGTTCCTATTGCAATGGCTGAGGCATTCCGAAATGGTAATCTTGGCATTATGGATTATTACCGGATGGAAAACATTCAGGCAGATACAGAGATGAGGGATTCTATTGCGAAGCCTCAAAGTGGAAGTGGGAATAAAAAATAATAGAGATATGAGAATAATACCTGAATCGGAGTTAATTATAAACTCCGATGGAAGTGCTTTTCACCTGCACATTACACCAGATCAGCTATCTGACAAGATCGTAATGATGGGAGACCCTGATCGTGTTACTATGACAGCATCATTTTTTGACACGATTGAATGCGACGTGCAGAGTCGCGAATTTCACACTGTTACCGGTACTTATAAAGGAAAGCGTATTACTGCTCTTTCACATGGTATTGGAACAGATAACATTGATATAGTGGTTACCGAACTGGATGCTCTTGCAAATATTGATTTCAAGACAAGAACAGTTAAGGATGAGTTCAAACAACTTACCATGGTTCGTATTGGAACTTCCGGAGGCATGCAGCCACATTGCCCGGTAGGCTCTTACGTTGTTTCAGAAAAATCAATCGGGTTTGATGGGTTAATTCACTTCTATGATAACTCTAAAAATATAAGGGAACAGGAGTTTGAAGAGGCTTTCCAGAAACATGTAAAATGGTCGCCTTTCCATTGCCTCCCCTATGTTGTGAGTGCTGATGAAGAGCTCGTTGACAGAATAGGATTTGATATGATCCGCGGTGTTACAATCTCTGCCACAGGGTTTTATGGCCCTCAGGGAAGATATGTAAGGCTGCCATTAGCAGATCCTGATTTAAATTCAAAAATTGAATCATTCCGTTTTAATGATTACTCAATAACCAACTATGAGATGGAAAGTTCGGCAATAGCAGGACTCTCCAAACTAATGGGTCATAAAGCTATGACTGTTTGCACAATTATCGCTAATCGTGTAGCCCTGGACTCTAATACTGACTATAAAGGTTCAATGGAGGATCTTATACGTACGGTCTTGGATAGGATTTAAATTACAATAAAAAATAGTACCGATAAAAATTTATAAAATCGAAGTATGAAAAAATTTTTAACACTGTTGCTTTTAGTTACCTCAATGGTCACTTTAGCACAACAAAACCCCACTCTGCCTGTAGATCCAAACGTACGTACAGGTAAGCTGGAAAACGGATTGACCTATTATGTCCGTCACAACGGACAGCCTGAGAACAGAGCAGACTTCTATATTGCTCAGAAAGTAGGATCTATGCAGGAGGAAGATAATCAGGCAGGATTAGCTCATTTTCTTGAGCATATGGCATTTAACGGAACTGAAAACTTTCCCGGCAAATCGATGCTTAACTACCTGCAGGACAATGGAATCAAATTTGGCACCAATATCAATGCATACACCTCATTTGATGAGACGGTCTACTTTTTAACTGACATACCAACCACAAACAGGAATCTTATGGATTCTGCATTACTGGTATTGCATGACTGGGCAAATGCCATCGCACTTGAGGAGGAAGAGCTGGAAAGTGAGCGTGGTGTAATTCGTGAAGAGTGGCGTACACGTGGCGGTGCGCAGCAGCGTTTATGGGATCAGCTGCTTCCTGAAATGTTCCCGGGCAGTAAGTATGCTAAAAGAATGCCTATAGGCAGTATTGATGTTATTAATAATTTCAAGCCTGAAGAGATCAGAGCTTACTATCACAAATGGTACAGACCAGACCTTCAGGGTATAATTGTTGTAGGTGACTTCGATGTTGATGAGATGGAAAAGAAGATAATTGATCTGTTCTCACCTATAAAACTTGATGAAGAGGTTGCTGAAAGAGAATATTATCCTGTTCCTGATAATAAGGAACCTATTTTTGCACTGGCTACAGACAATGAGGCTCGCAATACAAGTATCATGATGTTCTATAAGCATGATCCGATGCCGGATGAACTAAAAAATACCCAGGCAGGATATCTTACTCAGTACATTATGAATGCTGCTGCATCTATGATGAATCAGCGTTTCTCTGAGATCTTACAAAAACCGGATGCACCATTTACTTCTGCTTATGCATATGATGGAGATTTCTTTGTAGCAAAAACAAAAGATGCATGGACTGTTGTTGCTGGCAGCTCGGAAGACAAGATAAAAGAGGCATTAGCTGCAATGATTCGTGAAACAGAAAGAGCAAGGCAGCATGGATTTACAGCTGCTGAGTATGACATTGCAAGAACTAACATACTTAAAAGCGTTGAGGATTCTTACAATAACAGGGACAAACAAAGAAATTCAAGATACTCGGAAGAGTATGTAATGGCTTTTGTTGACGGAGAACCAATACCTGGTATTGAGTTTGAATACCAGTTTTTACAGGCTGTAGCTCCAAATATTCCTGTTGAAGCTATCAACATGACAATAAAGCAGCTTATTAGTGATGATAATATTGTAGTTGCAATTACAGGACCAAAGAAAGAGGGACTAGTATATCCAACCAAGGAGGAACTTAACAGTGTATTGACTTCAGTTAAGGCTGAGACAATAGAAGCATATGTTGGAGATGTTATTGATGAACCTCTTGTATCAAATATTCCTGAGCCAGGCAAAATAGTCTCAACTGAAAAAGATGAAGAGCTGGGTGCAACTGTTTGGACACTGGAAAATGGTATAAAGGTTATCCTGAAAAATACAGATTTCAAGAATGACGAAATACTGCTAACTGGAACCAGTGCTGGTGGATATTCTCACTTTGCCGAAAAAGATCCTGTAAACAGTAAAGTACTGAGTGCTGTTTCAACACTTGGAGGCGTGGGCAATTTTAGTGCTACCGACTTGCCAAAAGTTCTTGCCGGTAAAACAGCTTCTGCACGTCCATCTGTTAGTCTAACCACTCAGGATTTCAACGGATCTTCTTCTATTAAGGATTTTGAGACGATGATCCAGTTGGTATATCTATATTTTACCAGTCCACGCAAAGATCAGGATGCATATCAGTCATACATCCAGCGCATGGAAACACAGTTGAGAAATCAGGAAGCGGAACCAATGGTTGCATTCAGTGACTCAATTAACGCTGCTATATATGGTAATAACCCACTTGTACAAAGAATTAAGACAGAGGATCTTCAGAAACTGGACTATGATCGTATGATGGAAATGTACAAACAGTTGTTCAGTAATCCGGGTAGTTTTACATTTACACTTGTTGGAAATATTAATGAGGATGAGGTAAGACCTGTTATTGAACGTTATCTGGCCTCATTACCTGCCAAATCAGAAAAAGCTGATTTTGTTAAAGTACCTATGAATTTCGTAGAGGGTAATTCTGAGAATATTTTCCGTCGTGAAATGCTTAACCCGAAAGCTTCTGTTTTTAATAGTATTACAGGTAACTTAAAAAGAGACATGCAGAATCAGATCCTGATGAGTATGTTTGATCAGATCCTGGATATTGTATATACTGAGAAAATCAGAGAAGAAGAGGGTGGCACATATGGTGTTTATTCTGGAGGCTCTATATCAAGATATCCTGAAGGCCAATCAATGCTCCAAATCACATTTGACACAGACCCTGATACTGATAGAATGAGACATCTGAATAAGATAGTTCTGGATGAACTGGAGAATATTGCAACAAACGGTCCACGTGAATCAGATTTCTCAAAGGTTAAAGAGTATATGAACAAGAGTTACAACGAAAACCTGAAGGAAAACAGATACTGGCTGAATATTCTAGACAACAAATATTTCTACGGAGAAGATATGCATACCAAGTATCTGGATACACTTAACAGTATTACCAGAACTGATATTCAGAACTTTGTAGCTAATTTCCTTAAACAGGGGAATGTAAAGACAATAGTAATGCTGCCTAACTCAGATCTGTAATTCTGAGTATAGTAACATAAAACAAAAAACCGGGGTGTAATCAATTGATTGCACTCCGGTTTTTTATTCTAACAATAATAAAGAATAGATATCTTTAATCTTCTGTGGAAGCAGGTTTATGTTTATATTTAAATAGAATACCAAATAGTATTGTTACAACAAGAGCATATAATGCAAAGATTAACCATACACTTTGCCAGTTGCCTATCATCAATGATTTTGTTTGTCCGTTTACCACTACATCCTGCCATGAAGTAAACTGATTTACCACCCACTGAGCACCCAATGTTCCTATTGTGGCACCTATACCATTTGTCATAAGCATAAACATACCTTGAGCACTTGCACGAATATTGTGAGGTGTCTCCTTATCTACAAATAGTGAACCTGATACATTAAAGAAGTCAAATGCCACACCATATACCAGCATAGATAGAATCAGCAGCCACAATCCACTACCAGGGTTTCCTAAGCCAAACAGACCAAAGCGAAGCACCCAGGCAAACATAGCAATAAGGATAACTTTCTTTATTCCGAATCTGCTTAGAAAGAAGGGTATCAGCAGAATGCATATTGCTTCAGATATTTGTGACAGTGAAATAAGAATATTTGAGTGCTGAACACCAAATGTATCGGAATAGATCGGGTTAGCCTCAAAACTGGCTATAAAAGGATTTGCAAACCCATTTGTAATCTGAAGTGAGACTCCAAGCAGCATCGAGAAAATAAAGAAGAGTGCCATTCTTCTCTGTTTAAACAGCTTGAAAGCATCCAGTCCCAGTCGCTGAGCCAATGTTTTATCCTGAGTATCGGTAGTAACAGGACAGTTAGGAAGAGTGAAGGCGTAGAGACCTAAAACGATTCCTAGTACTGCACTTACAATAAATTGCATCGAAGATGTCTGATACCCTAATATATCCACTAACCACATACTGCAGATAAAACCTACAGTCCCGAATACTCTTATTGGTGGAAATGCTTTTACAGTATCAAAACCGGCTCTTTCCAGGATAGTATAGGCAACTGAATTGGATAAAGCTAAGGTTGGCATATAAAATGCCACACTAAGTGTGTAGAGAGTAAAGAAGTAGCCAAATTCCACACCGGTTCCGCTGTTTAAACCATAAAGACCTGCAGAAATCATGAAGATAGCAGCCAGGATATGACAAATACCCAGTAATTTCTGAGCAGGAACCCACCTGTCGGCAATTATACCAATAAGTGCAGGCATAAATATAGATACTATCCCCTGAACCGAATAAAATATTCCAATGTGAGACCCCATTCCCGCCGGGCCCAGATAACGAGACATAGAAGTCAGATACGCTCCCCAGACAGCAAACTGGAGAAAATTCATTACAATTAGTCGTGTTTTCAGTGACATACAATAAATTTAATGATTAAAGAAATTGCTAACCCCTGTTTAGCCAGGGTGCAGGGTTTATTTTAGTTGTTTTTTGCCATAATTGGAAATGCATTCTTGATACACCGGTATCAGGATCTGTAAAAATTCGTCCTAATGATTGTCCGGCTTTCACTTTATCACCTTGTTTCACATAAAGATCATATATGTTAGCATAAAAAGTATAATAATCACCATGACGCACAATCACACATGTGTTTGAACCTGGGAAAGAGAACACCTTTGATACCTCTCCATCAAAAACAGCTCTAATATCAGCACCTCTCTCAGCCTGAATATCAACACCATTACTATTTGTTGTGACATTCCATTCACTATGACGTTTTGTGCCAAAATTACCTACAATTGTAGATGCTCCGGTAACCGGCATAGGTAGTTTACCCTTATTTGCAGCGAAATCTTTTGAAAGGTTGAAAGTCTCAGCTGACACTCTGCTTGCATTGGGATCGATTCGAGGAGAGGTGCCTGTTCCGGGAGATGCAGTTTCAGTTTTGGCAGATGACTCAGAACTTTTAGGAGTTTTTGTATCTGCTGCAGGCTTGGCTGCCTGTTTTTTTGCTTCTGCTAATCGCCTTGCCTCCTCTTCACGCTCCTGACGGGCTACTTCTTCAGCTATCAATTTCTCAATTTGAGAGTTCAACTGATCAGCTTGTCGCTGTTTTTGCTGAAGTGCTTGTCTCAACTCTCTCTCCTTTCCTCTGGCTTGAGTAATTTCTGACTGTCTAATTTTCTCCTCACTCTCCAGTTTTTTACTCTCCTCCTGCAATGCAAGCAGCGATTTCTCCTTTTCTGCTTTTGCTTTTATCAATGCATCCTTTTTTTGTGCAATCTGAGCATTTTGTTTCTTAATCTCTTCTGCTTGTGATCTTTGCCATTTGGAGTATTCTCTTAGATATTGTAATCTTCTTAATGATTCCCCAATTGACTTACCTGAAAGTACAAAAAGTAGTTTATTTTGTTTGTGCTTATGATTAAGCATTCCTTTTATAGCAGTGGTATAATCCTCCTGTTTCTTTTTCAGTTCTCTGTTTAGTCTCTCTATTTCAGATTCGAGACGTTGTTCTTCCTTTTGTAAAGCCTCTATCTCACTTCTTTGTACATTTATCAGCTCTCTGCGAGATGCAATCTGTTTATTTATAAGATTAATACGATCCAGTATGGTTGTAGTTTGCTTCTTAACATCCAGATATAGTTTATTGGTGTTTTTAATTTCCTCCTGGATAGCCTTCTGCTGTCTTTGAAGGTTTTCTATCTGTTGTGTCTGAGAAAACAGTAATAGTGTAAACGAATAAAATAGTGAAATTAGTAGTAACTTTTTCATTATTCCGACGCTATGATTTTAAGAATTTCATCCAAAGAGGTTTTGCTGTAACTTTCAGGTACCTGAGATGTAATTTGAACCGGTACATTTGTCACAATCTCAGAAAAAAGAAATTCAGCATCAATCTTCCTTGATTTAGAGGTAATAACTGCATTCATCTTGTGTGGAAATGAATTATTCCCCAATATAGCAAAATTATCGTATGCCCACTGCAGAGATTGCTGTTTTTTATATTGCATTAGATGTGTAAATGTTATTCTGTCATTCCCATTTACTGTAAAGGAATATTCAATATCAGATTCAGGATCTTTAGAGGTTAAATAATAGTTTAGATCTGAAGTTTGAGTTATGTTAAACTTACGATAATCTGAATCCTCAACACTGCTTTTACCTGAAACAAATGGTGAGTTGGTAAGTATTGACTGCAAAGTATAGAAATCAAAGCCTACTGGATATTTTTCTTTTAATGAGATGAGAGACTCTTTAACATAACGTTTGTTCATCCTGTCAAGGATAAGAATATTATTGGGATCGATATACAAACGCACTACCTCAACACCGAATAATGGTTGAACTGATATCAGTATTGCACTATCTTTAATCATCCTGAGATTAGCCCTGGAGCTTACAGATCTTGTGCCACTGGTTAAGCTCATATTCAATCTTGAAGAAAAGGTATTGAAGTCGAATGTATTAGTATTTATATCACTAAATAACTGGTTATTCTCTTTATCCTCAACCGGCTTAGTTGAATATATAATTCTCTGTTTTGGCTTACAGGCTGTTACAGCAATCATTACCAGAAAAGAGAAAATAATTATATTTTTATAATTGACCCATTTCATTGTTCTACAAATTAAAAAAGAAATTTACAATTTTCCTCTTCTTATTTTTCTTTTTAGTGTTTTTGAATCCCCTCCAAGTTCTCTTGCTTTTTTCCATTGAACTACAGCCTTTTCTTGTTCACCGTTCATAAACAAGACATCGCCGTAATGCTCATAAACTTCGGCAGATGGCTCATCGCTATATTCAATAGCTTTTTCGATATATATCTTCGCCATTATGTATGAGCCCTGTTCAAATAATATCCAGCCATATGTATCAAGATAAGTTGGATTGAGTGGCTCTAACTTGACAGTAATACCGCTCATCTGCTCTGCCTTATCGAGATCTCTCTTTTCCAGAGACAAATAATAACTGTAATTGTTTAATACCGGAAGATTCTGAGGGTTCAGTTTTAAGGCTTTTTCATAACTGTCAAAAGCAACCTGTTTATTTTTCAGGAAGTAGTTAAGATCTCCTATCTGTCCATAAAAGTCGGACTCAAGCACAGGGTTATTAAAGTTGGCACTATCTAAACCTGTCTCAAATACTCTTAATGCTTCTTTGTAATTTCCTTGTTGAAAGTTTACAGCACCCAGATAGTAATAGAACTGAGGTTCACCCGGCAGATATTTTAAAGCTTTTATTGTCACCTCTTTTACTTTATCGAAATCCTCCTCTGGTAGTGCTGCACGTATAACCTGCTCATATCCTGCAGGGTTTTCAGGGTTTTGATTTATAAAGATCTCGAATTGCTCAATTGCACTTTTTTTATCACCCTGCAGATATAAAACATTCCCATAAATCAAGTTTATCTGAGTATTATTGGGATGTTGTTCAAAAAGGGATTCAAATAGAGGATTTGCCTCTTTTATATCCTGTTTGTTCTGTTGTAGTATGCTTAAATATCTTGTTAGAAGCTGGATTTTTGTATCCGCCTCCATAGATGAACTTGTTATAGCCTTTTGTATCTCAGATTGTGCAGCATCTCTGTCGTTTGTCTTTTCATAATAATTTACGAAGGATAATATCAAAGCCGGGTAATCAGGATCTATTAATTTTGCCTGATCATAATAATTCAAAGCATTGTCTACCTGGTTATCATCCATGTACAGATCTCCCATCAATATAAGATATCTTATATCATCAGGATTTTTGTTTATTATCTGCTCTATCTCCTGAAAAGCCTTTTCCTTGTTATCCAGCATTGAATAAAGGCGAAATTTGTTTAGTGCCAGAGACTCTGAAACACCTACACTTTTCTCCAGTTCATCCAACTGACTTATTGCTTTTTCGAGTTCTCCATTATCTGCATATGCATTGGCCATTTCGAAAAGAAGTTCAGGTTTATCAGGATACAGTTTAATAAGACCTTCATAGATATCTACAACCTCCTGTTTAAGTCCAAGTTCCTTGCTCAGACCGGCAAGCATCATGTTATAATAGTAGTTTGTCTTATCATAACTTACTGCTTTTTTATAGAATTCGAGGGCTTTATCTTTCTCTTGAAGTACATTGTAAAATGTGCCTAACTCAATTAAAACATTTGCGTTGGTAGAATCTAGAGAATAACAGTGATGAAAAAGGTCTATTGCCTCATCATACTTACCCTGAGCTTTTGAATTCAATGCTTCGTAGAAATAATAATCAAACTTTCTCTTATCATCATTGAATGGTAAATCATCATTACTTTGCTGAGCAAGGGAATCAAGAGAAAATAGCAGTGCCCCTATGAAGTTTATTGAGAAGAAGAGATATAATTTAATTTGAGAATTTATATAAGTCATACTTAGTTATTTATTTTTTCCCCGTATGTCCAAAACCTCCGTCACCTCTCTCGGTCTCATCAAGCTCATCAACTTCAACCCACTCAACTCGTTCATGTTTGGCAACTATCATTTGGCATATCCTCTCGCCATCGTTTATTGTAAAATCCTCATTTGAAAGATTAGCCAAAATGACTTTAATCTCTCCTCGGTAATCTGCATCTATTGTGCCCGGGGCATTTACAATGCTTATACCATGCTTAATTGCAAGTCCACTTCGTGGCCGTATCTGTGCTTCATATCCATTTGGCAGCTGAATATAAATACCTGTTGGTATAAGTGATCTTTCTAAAGGTTTCAATACAACAGGATTTTCCAGGTTTGCTCTCAAATCCATACCGGCAGAGTGAATTGTTGCATAATCGGGTAAAGAGTGTCGAGACCTGTTTACTATTTTAATTTCCATTTTGTTATTTCTATTGTTCATGTATTATTGCGTGACTACTGTTATGCACGTTTTAAAAGTGAAGTCGATATATTATTAACCTGCGAATTTATAAAATTCTGAGGAATTAGCTTGCAAATTGATAAACTTTAAGCCATTGCTATTCAAAAGAAATGATAAATAATATATCTTTGTACCTATGAGTAGACATGATGATCTTTTGGCTAGATTACGCCAAACGCTGGACGAACAGGGAATTGATTCGTTTCATATATTAGAGGATCTTGTGCCTATTGAGGAACAGATGGAGTATTTCCGCTACTTTGATAAGCTGCGGAGAGAAAATAATACATTTAACAGAGATGAAGAGGTCTCTATTCTTTTCTCTCCAGACGAGAGTTTAGAACGTAAAAAAAAGAGTCTTACACTTCTTGCATCGATTCCTGATGTTGGTGCATACCGTTCAATTGAAACATATCACAGCAGTCCGTTAGACCCTGACTTATCTCACTGGTCATCCATGGCTTTAGTCAGCAGCAGAATTATTTTAAGTTCGGATCTATCCGGACAACAGCAAGTTTACATCTCATCGGGACTTGGAGGACAGGATAAGCGACTACGTTTCTTCTCTCTTTTCACCACCCACAACAGAGAAAATTTAACTGACTTGCAGAAAGAGATCGTTGAAAGAGAGTTCACTTTTCAATTAAAAAAGGCAGAAGTTGAGATCGAAAAATTAGAGATTAAGGAAAATTACTTTACCATTCTTATACTTTTTCCATTTGACAAAGATGTGAAATCAATTCTTAATTCTGCAGTAGAAGAATGTAATCAATATGGAGATTTTCTTGATACAAAGTTTCTTTTCACTAATGTTAAAATATTGAGTGAGACAGAAATAGACGGTTTGTTGAAGAAAAAATAATGTATTAATATAATTATAATGATAGTTGCTTATAAAAAATTTATTTCAACTATTCAGTTTGTTCTTTTATTGTCATTTTCTCCCCTGTATACTCAGAATATACCATTTACTCCACCAGTATATAACTATACAACTAACAACTACAGGGCAGGGAACCAGAATTGGTCAGTAGCGCAAGACAAACAAGGTGTTGTTTATTTTGGGAACAATAATGGTTTGTTAAGTTTTGATGGTACAAACTGGTTTCTCCATTCACTACCTAATAACCTTTCTGTTAAATCAATATTTATAGATAGCGTCAAATCACCTGAAAGAATTTATGTAGGCTCATTTGAAGAATTTGGGTATTTCGAAAAAGATGAAACAGAAACTCTGATTTATCACTCATTAAAAGAGAAAGTAAAAGACTATAACTTTCATAATGATGAGATTTGGTCTATCCACCTTTTAGATAACTCTGTATATTTCCAGTCTTTCTCTAAAATATTTGTATACAATGGTAATGATATTGAAGTATTAGATCCATATCCCGCTGTATTATATTTCTTTCCAATCGATAATATTACATATGCTCAGTTAATTAATTCAGGACTTGCTGTATTTAATGGAAACAATATTTCACCAAAAACAGAGATACTGTTTATTGAGTAATTTCTATTATTTTATAGAGTAAAGAACATTCAGCTCATTATTTCGTTTTACCGATGTTATAACTATTTTTGCAGCTATAATTCAACTCGGTATGAGCGAAACTAATAATTTGATGGAGACACTGGGAATTACATTCACACATCTGTCCAGTGGAAAAGTAGAGGCTGTTATGCCCGTCACTAAAAGTGTATGTCAGCCATTTGGTATATTGCATGGAGGTGCAACTATTGCACTGGCAGAATCTGTTGCAGGCCAGGGTTCACTTTTTTTATGCACTCAGGATGAAAAGCCTGCAGGTACACAGGTGAGCTGTAATCATTTATCTGCAGTAAAAGAGGGAGATACTGTTCATGCCACCGGAACAATATTACATTTAGGCAAAACTACCCATTTATGGAATATAGATATTACCACTTCGGGTGGTAGATTAGTTTCATCTGTAAGGGTTTTAAACACCATACTAAAATAAAATGACCTTAAAGAACAGTTACCAAAAATTAGATTCACTTATAGAAAACGATGCCTGTTTTGCAATTTACAGGCTGCCTAACGAGTCATCGCCAAAGTTTGTAATGCAGAATAATGGTGAGATAAAACATTTCTATGATATAGAAGAGTTAGAAGAAAACAGAGGGTTTGTTATAGCTCCTTACAAGATAAAAAAAGAAACACCTGTTCTTATTATAAGACCTGATTGTACTAACTTAAATGATGCGGTAATTCCCGACAGACAAAATCCTGGAGTCGGATCAGAAAGATTCAAGCTTGACAACATTAACAGAAACGATTATAACAGACTGTTCGACCTGTTTTATATGCCATTGAAAGATGGGACTTTAAAAAAGGTGGTACTATCTCGTAGTAAGTCATTTGCCAGAAACAGAAACTTTTCTCCCGGAGCAAGTTTTTACAAGGCAATGGAAAAATATAAAAATTCCTACGTGTTTCTTTTCCACACTCCGATAAGCGGAACATGGCTGGGAAGTACACCGGAGATTCTGCTCTCAGGCAGGGGTAACTCATGGCATACTGTAGCACTTGCAGGAACTCAGTATCAGGTAAAAGAAAAAATATCGTGGGATGATAAAAACCTGAGAGAGCAGCATCTGGTAACATCATATCTTCTGAATCAGCTTTCATCCTTTAATATAAAACCCGAGATAAATGGTCCATATACCACAAAAGCTGCTAATCTTGCGCATTTGAAGACCGACCTTGATTTTACTTTACCTGAGAATGTTGGTCTGGGGAAGCTTATAAAATCACTTCATCCAACACCTGCAGTTTCAGGGTTGCCCAAAGAGGAGGCATTCGGATATATTGACATGTATGAAGGATATGATCGCCGATATTACACCGGATTTATAGGGATGATGAACAAAAGCTCTGATACAAACTTATATGTAAACCTAAGATGCATGGAAATAGGGAAAAGTTTGCTTACTTTGTTTGCCGGAAGTGGATTAGTTACCTCCTCAAACAGCAGAGATGAGTGGAAGGAGACGGAGCAAAAACTTAAAACAATGGCTAGTATTTGTTAATTAAGGCTTACAGATGTATTCAGATAAAAAAAGTGTTTTGGAACTTGTTGCTTTATTAAAAGCACACGATATAACTCAGGTAGTGCTGTCTCCCGGTTCAAGAAACTCTCCACTAATTCATTCATTTGCAAATGATGCTGACTTTACTTGCTATAGCATTGTAGATGAACGTAGTGCCGGTTTTTTTGCACTGGGAATTATACAAGCTACAGGCAAACCAGCAGCTGTTTGCTGCACTTCTGGCACTGCTACTCTTAACCTGGCTCCTGCTGTAGCTGAAGCATATTATCAGGAGCTGCCTCTGCTTGTATTGAGTGCTGACAGGCCTCAGGAGTGGATAGGTCAGATGGATGGGCAGACAATACCTCAGATCGCTGTTTTTGGAAAATTGGTAAATTGTTCTGTGCAGCTGCCTGTTGTAAGAAACAGTAGTGACTTATGGTATTGCAACAGGTTGATTAATGAAGCTATTTTAAATCTGGATAACAGAAGAAAGGGTCCTTCACACATCAATATTCAGTTAGAAGAGCCACTATTTAATTTTAATGTAGAATCACTTCCGGATACAAGGGTGATTCGCAAGTCTTCTCAGGAGTTCAAAATATCAGATCAGGATAATTACAGAGAACGATTTTTGAGCTTTGACAAAAAGATGATAATTGTTGGACAGCTTCCTCCTGACAACAATATTTCGGGCATTCTTAATGAATTAAGCTCTGAGTATAATGTGGTTGTACTGTCAGATCATCTCTCAAATATTTCTGACAGGGAAAACAGAGCTTATGAAGTGTTGTTAAGGACATCTACTGAGCAGGAAATGCTTGATTTATCACCTGAACTTCTGATTACAATTGGAGGACATACGGTTTCCAAGAGATTGAAAAATTTTATTCGCAAAGCTAAGGTTATTGAGCATTGGCACATATCACCATCTGGAGAGGTTATAGACACATATATGAGTGTCACAGATGTTATTACAAGTGATAATGAAACATTCTTAAGACATATTTCAGGGGGAACAGATGCCTCATCAATATCCCCGGTATATAAGAATTTATGGAAAGATAGATGTTCTGTTTTTTCAGAACCGGATGCTGAATATTCAGATCTGTATGCAACAGGATTACTTCTGAACTCGCTGCCTGAAAATGTATCACTGCAGCTTGCAAACAGTCACTCCGTCTATCTGGCTCAACTATTTAATCTGCCTGCAGGTACTAAATGTTTCAGCAATCGTGGCACAAATGGAATTGAAGGTTCACTGTCAACAGCTGTTGGATATTCTGCAGCAGTTAACAGTATGACAGTATTGCTTACGGGTGACTTAAGCTTCTTTTATGATATTAATGGGATATGGAATCGTTATATATCTCCCAATTTAAGAATTATGATAAATAATAATGGTGGGGGTGGAATATTTGACACTCTGCCCGGATTAAATAATTCAGAAGCTTTAAATGATTATATTACTGCGGCCCACAACACATCTGTGAAAAGCTGGGCAGAGCAGCAAGGTTTTATATATTTATCAGCAAATAACTCAGATGAGTTACAAAAACAGATTTTAAAACTACTTGCTCCTGAGAGTAAATCTCCTGTAATTCTGGAGGTTTTTACTACTATTGAGAAGAACAGTTTAGAGATAAAATCATATTATCAACAACAGGAAAACAGTAAATTATGACAACAAGGAATTGGACAAAAATAAAGGAATATGAAGATATTCTGTTTGACTTTTACAACGGTATTGCCCGTATAACTATTAACCGTCCCAGATACCGTAATGCTTTTACTCCAACAACTACAGGGGAAATGAGTGATGCACTTCGCATTTGCCGCGAAATGGAAGAGGTTAGTGTTGTTGTTCTAACAGGTGCGGGCGACAAAGCATTTTGCTCCGGTGGGGATCAGAATGTGAAAGGCAAGGGAGGATATATTGGTAAAGATGGCGTTCCTCGCTTAAATGTTCTGGATGTTCAGAAACAGATAAGATCCATACCTAAACCGGTAATTGCAATGGTAAATGGATATGCAATTGGAGGAGGACATGTCTTGCATGTTGTATGTGATCTTACAATCGCTTCAGAAAATGCAATATTTGGTCAGACCGGCCCCAGAGTTGGAAGTTTCGATGCAGGTTTCGGATCATCCTATCTGGCACGTATTGTAGGTCAGAAGAAAGCCAGGGAAATTTGGTTCCTCTGTCGCCAGTACTCTGCACAGGAAGCCCTTGACATGGGTCTGGTAAACAAAGTTGTTCCTTTTGACAAACTTGAAGATGAGGTTGTTGAGTGGGCTGAAGCAATGATGAAGCACAGTCCCCTTGCACTACGTATGATAAAAGCAGGATTGAATGCAGAATTGGACGGACAAGCAGGAATTCAGGAACTAGCAGGTGATGCAACTATGCTCTATTACCTTACCGAAGAGGCTCAGGAAGGGAAACAGGCCTTTTTGGAGAAACGTGATCCTGATTTTAAGAAATTCCCTAAACTACCCTGATCAATAGTTATAATACTGTATGTAAATCAGTAATGTTTAAAATAGAAATTGTACCATATACATTAAAGTTTAAAAACCCTGCCGGCACTTCGCGTGGGGTTTATATTGATCATAAGGTATGGTACATTATTTTTAAAAACTGTAACAACCCATCACACATTGGTATAGGTGAATGTGCTCCACTACCCGATTTAAGCTGCGATTACAGTGATGAGTATGAACAGCAGCTGAAATCGTTTTGCAAGACAGTTGAAGAAAAACAGTTAGTCGACTCAGCCAGCCTTAAAAACTACCCCTCCATTCTTTTTGGTCTGGAAACAGCTATGCGTCATTATCAGCAGCAATCATGGCAGCTCTGGGATACACGTTTCAGCAGAGGAGAAGAGGGAATAAAAATAAATGGTCTAATCTGGATGGGTGACTTCTCTGAGATGAAGAGCAGAATAGAAGCTGCTTTAGAAAAAGGATTCAGATGTATAAAACTGAAAATAGGAGCTATTGATTTCAATAAGGAGATTGAGTTGTTAAAGTATATACGTCAACAATTCACCCCTGAAGAACTGGAACTTAGAGTTGATGCAAACGGAGGATTCAGTTATCATGATGTATTAGTCAAGTTAAATCAACTCGCCGAATTGAATATTCATTCAATTGAACAGCCTATAAAGGCAGGACTTCAGAAAGATATGTCTTACCTGTGCCGGAATTCTTTAATCCCTATTGCATTGGACGAAGAGCTAATTGGAATAAACAGCTATGTGGAGAAAAAGAGTTTACTTACCACTATCAATCCGCAATATATTATCCTTAAACCCTCTCTGCATGGAGGCATAAGCGGTTGTGAAGAGTGGATTTCCATTGCTGAAGAGCTTGGAATAGGTTATTGGATAACTTCAGCATTGGAATCAAATATCGGACTTAATTCAATATCTCAATGGTGCTCAACACTCAACATCAGCATACCACAAGGATTGGGGACAGGATCTTTATACTTGAACAATACACCTTTGCCATTAGAAATTAAGGGAGAATATTTATGGTTTGATCCGGAAGGAAGTTTCCCCGGAATAAATAAAATTATAAATGGATAAGATTAAGATCTCAGGGAAGATTTTTTACAGGGAAGATTTCATGGGAGCAGAGATGCCACTCTACTTTAAAAGCTCAGGTTTCCTTGAGCAGATATACACTTTCCTGAATGAGTGGTTTTCTTTGGATAATAGAATAAAGCTTTTTACTTCAGGATCAACAGGAAAACCCAAAGAGATCATAGTAGACAAACAAAAAATGATTGAAAGTGCTGCTATGACCTGTGAATACTTTAAGCTGAAAGAGAATGACAGGGCTCTGCTCTGTCTTTCTACTGAATATATTGCAGGTAAGATGATGCTTGTGCGTGCAATCTACTGCGGTATGCATATATATCCTGTAACACCAAACGGTAACCCTTTGAGAGAGGTATCATCATCATTTGATTTTGCAGCAATGGTTCCTTTACAGGTATATAACTCACTTAATTCTGAGAAAGAGAGAATACGACTAAGTCAGATTAGCAATATAATAATTGGTGGCGGTGCTATTGATAAAGAACTGGAAGAGGATTTAAAGTTACTTCCCAACTCTCTCTTTTCTACTTATGGCATGACAGAAACATTATCACACATTGCTATTAGAAAGATAAATGGAGAGGGTGTATCAGATTTCTACACCCCACTTTCGGGAGTGAATCTGAAGTTGTCCGACAACAGTACACTTATTATTGATGCACCAAAAATATCTGATGCTCCTATTGTAACTAATGACATTGTTGAACTTCGGGATGACGCCACCTTCAGGGTTATAGGCAGAGTTGACAATATAATCAACACTGGCGGGATAAAGGTTCAGGCTGAAGAGGTTGAAGATACCCTTCAACCGTATCTAAAAGGTAACTATGCAATCAGTTCTGTACCTCACACTAAATTAGGTGAAGCAGTTGTACTGATTGTTGATAATATTGATGATAAATATCAGGCAGAAGAGTATGTAAATAAAATACTGCCTCGATATCAGCAGCCTCTGTATATAATCAATGTGGAGTCAATACCTATGACTGGCAATGGCAAGATTGACCGTAAATCGTTGAAAAAACTTGCTGAATTAAATATAGAGCTATAAAATGAACTATTTTCCTTTAATCTTTTTTCTTAGGTTTAAAGGATCGGGGACTCTTGCCTGAATCAGATCTGGAGCTTCTGCCAGAAAAGGAGCCTCTTTTTTCTCCATTACTCTTTCCGGGTTTGTCTTTACTCCTGGCATCAAATGAACGGCCTCCCTCTCCGGGTCTGCCTGTTTTGTTTTCCCTTTTTGGTCTATCCTCTCTCCAGGGCCTATTTTCTCTTACGGATTTATCCTCTCTTCCGTGACTGCCTTCTCTTCTCTGACTGCTGAAGTCGGTTCTGCCTTGCTCATCCTCCCCCTTTTCAGAGCGTCTTGAACGACGATATCCCTCTCTTGAGTTTCGCTCATTATGATAGTTGTCTTTTCTACCTTGTCTGGAATGATCTCTTTTTTCCTTTGGGAGCTCTTTTCGCTTTCCTGAGAATATTTCATACTCCCGCATTTCACATTCCAGTGGTCCGTTGTATAGAAAAAAGCGCCTGGAATGCTTTAATCCGACTGCATCGAACGACTCTTTACGATAACTGAGAATATATGCCCTGTAGCCTGCAAAAACATGTTTGAATCGTTCACCTATCATTGAGTAAAGTTCATCCAGCTCATCCACTTTTATACGCTCGCCATATGGAGGGTTCGTTATTATAATTCCTGTTTCTGCAGGAGCTTCGGTATATTGCTGTAAAGGCCTAACACTTAATTCGATATAATTCTTGAGACCAGCATTCCTTATATTCTTCTCTGCAATTGAAATCGCTTTAGATGAGATATCAGATCCAATAATAGGATATTTCATCTCTCTGTTGCCGGAATCATCATTATATATCTCACTAAAAAGATCTTTATCAAAGTCGCTCCATTTCTCAAATGCAAAACTTGGACGGTGAATTCCGGGAGGAATACCCAAAGCAATCATTGCCGCCTCAATTAAAATTGTACCAGATCCACACATTGGGTCAATGAATGCACTTTCACCTCTCCAGCCGGATTTAAGAATCATTCCGGCTGCAAGCACCTCGCTTAGGGGCGCCTCAGTCTGTGCGATTCGATAACCACGTTTATGCAGAGATTCTCCGGAGCTATCCAGTGAAAGTGTACATTTGTTATGTGATACATGTATATTCAGCATAACATCCGGGTTTGTCAAACTCACTGAAGGCCGCTTTTCATATCTCTCCATGAACCAGTCGGCTATAGCATCCTTTACCCTGTATGCTACAAACTTTGAATGATTAAAGATATGAGAAAAGACCACTGCATCAATTGAGAAAGTAGAGTTGAGTGAGAGGTAATTTTCCCAGTTAAGCTGTTTAATTGCTTCATACACCTCATCAGCTGTTTCTGCCTTAAACTCATATATAGGTTTCAATATACGCAGTGCTGTACGGCAATGCAGATTAGCCTTGTACATCAAGGCATTATCACCTGTAAATGACACCATGCGAGTACCTATCACTACGTTATCTGCACCTAACCCGATCAACTCTTCAGCCAATACATCTTCAAGCTCTGCCAAAGTTTTGGCTATCATGGGAAATTGTTCGTTCTCTACCATCTGATTTATTTCATTCTATAATAATACTCTGCTATTTGTCATCTAACAGATTTCTGCGATGCAAAGATATAATTAATAATTATAGCTTTACTTTAATTTTTCTGACTTTTGACTCATTTCCAAAAGCATCTAAGGCAGTTACCACATAGGTGCATCTGCTTTCTCCTCCCTCATATGGCAGTAGTAAGAAATTATCCGGTGTTATATCTACAATATTTTCTGCTCTGTTTATATCTATTTTCTCTTTATCACGGAAGCGATATATCACAAATTTCTGTGCTGTTTCCGGATTTGAACTGTCCCTGTTATGCTCCCAGGTAAGAAAATGCATATCCTCGGTATAAACATTAGAGATTTTACTAACCTTTTTGGGTTTGCCATCATGCATATGAGTATATGCAGGGATTAATGACTTTGAACTATGGATATCATTCTTAAGTATTTCTGCAACACCGGCAAAATTATCAAGAATCTGATAACCATACCAGTAGCAGTTGCCATGAACCATTGGCAATCTCCTTGTTTGATCTATTTTTGTGTTAAGCTCATTTCTGTCGATACTCCTTTTAAGATCCTGACCAATATAGAGATGCTGCCCAAAGTTGTTTATACTCCACCAATTAAGCAAGGTTGTGTAGTCAGCTGCAGAGTGACCAATTTCCCAATATAACTGAGGCAAATTGTAATCTATCCATCCCTTCTCAACCCATAGTTTTATATCAGCATAAAGATCATCATAGTTTTGCAACCCATTTGTATCACTACCGTTTGGATCATTTCTCTTATTTCGGTAAATTCCAAAAGGACTGATTCCAAAACGGACCCAAGGCTTAGTGCCGGCAATTGTTAGTTTAATCTGCTGAATAAGAAGGTTTACGTTGTTGCGGCGCCAATCGCTCCTCTGGGATGGGGAGAAACCTTGAGAGGCAGCAAACTGCATAAAACTTTTATCATCAGGGAAAGGTTCACCTGCAATAGGATATGGGTAAAAATAGTCATCCATATGAATTGCATCTACATCATAACGTGTAACTATATCTCTAACCACTTCACAAATAAAAGTTCTGTTTTCGGGAAGACCCGGATCAAAAAACAACTGGTTACCATATTGTACAAATCTCTCAGGATATCTGTAAAAAATATGATTATTGGCAAGAGAATTGGTGATGTTTGTCTTTACCCTGTATGGATTAAGCCATGCATGAAGTTCCATACCTCGCTTATGACACTCTTCTATTATAAAGGCAAGTGGATCAAATTCAGGGTCATCAGGAGCTTTACCCTGCTGCCCTGTAAGAAATCTGCTCCACGGTTCAAGATCAGACTTGTAAAAGGCATCTGCTTCGGGACGTATTTGAAATATTACTGCATTAACCCCTGCTTCATCAAGTTTTCTTACCATTTCTGATAAATAATGCTTCATAGCAGCACTGTTCATCTGACTATAACGTGATTGCCCCACGGTTTGTATCCATGCTCCCCTAAACTCTCTTTTAGGTGCTGAGTCGGACTGATAAGCAAGTGTACTCTTAGAAGTACCACAGGAAGAAAGAAGGATTGTGATTGCACACAAGCAGACAAATAATAATTTTCTATTCATTACTATTAAGAAAAGATATTAAAAGGTAGTTATTATTTATTATTTCACATTTATCATGGAGTAAAAATAAAATCATCAGATTCCAGCAGTTCCTCAACTATATTACGTTTTGGATACACAACGATTTTATTGTGATTAGGGAAGCGATTCTCTAGTCGTGTTGGCAGACTCTCCAGGACCGGGATATGAGAAATATAACCCTGATGTGCTGAGATAAGAACTATTAAATCATTCTCTTTAATTTCATTTCCGCAAGACATCGGGTTATCCCAATCTGTGAATTGTTTAAAAACAATGTTTCCTGGTTTTTTATGTGATGAGATAACCTTATATGTTTGTGGATCTCCCAAAAGCAATATTGGAATAGAAAGTTCTGTTGAGAGCTTGGTGATCTTTTTAACCCACAATGAAAAGCCATCCTCTTTCTCGGCTAATGGAGGAGACAGGACAACGATCCTTTTATGAGTAATTAAATTTTGTTCCAGATGACAAACAAATAAGTTTTTATCTAAATTCTTAACTATCTGCTCTATTCTCTCCCCAAGCAGTTTGTCCCAGATACCTGCCTTTCCCGGCCATCCAAGAATTACCAGATCGGTCATTGTTTCTTTTGCAATTCTTGCAATTCCATCAGCTGGATTATGATCTATGGTAGTAATAATATCCACGTCCACTTCTGCTGCGGTTGCTGTGGAGATATATACCTGAAGCTGTTTTCTGAAATTGACAATATTTTTTTCAACCTCCTCATTATTCACCATCACCCCAAGGAGGGAGATAGAGTTGACCGATTTTTTATCCTTCAGCAACATAGCTAACTCAACATGGTGACCAATATTTAATGGGTTTGCAATTGGAACAAGTATCTTCTCCTGCGCAAACTCTCCCATTGCAGCAGGTGTTAAAGGTGCATCCTCCTCACTTCTGGCAATTTTCTTTGCTGCTTTTTGAGTAACCAGTGTTGCAATCAGACATGTTATAAGTATTAGTATAATTGTTCCGTTAAGAATATATTCATCCAATATCTCTGCTCTGTAACCAACAAGTATAATTGCAAGGGTTGCGGCTGCGTGTGAACTGCTCAGACCGAATATAATATTTCTCTGAACAGAACTATATTGAAAAGATTTTTGTGTAGCATATGCTGCGACCCATTTGCCGGCTAAAGCTACAATTGTTAGTGTAACAGCAACAATCATGGTCCAAAGTCCATCAAAAACTATAGACATATCCACTAACATACCGACCGAAATAAGGAAAATTGGGATGAAAAGTGCATTCCCAAAGAATTCAATCCTATTCATCAATGCAGATGAGTGTGGAATTAACCTGTTTAATGCCAGTCCGGCTGCAAAAGCACCTATAATAGGTTCAATGCCACCAAGCTCAACAAGAAAACCGGAAGCAAATACAATAAACAGAACGAATATAAAGTTGGAGTATTTCTCTGAATCAGCTCTTTTAAAGAACCACTTCGCTATTTTTGGTACCACCATAAAAATAATAACGGAGAATACTGCAAGTGAAATCAGAAGTCTTATTAGGAATCCAATCTCCAGACCGCCATCACTGTTGGATAAAATGAGGGCCAATATTATTAGTACTGCTGTATCTGTAAGTATAGTACCACCTACTGTTATTGCTACTGCCTGATTACGGGCTACCCCCATTCGGCTTACAATAGGATATGCAACTAATGTATGTGTTGCAAACATACTTGCAGTGAGTAAACTTGCATTTACATCATAGCCAAGAAGGTAGTGACATATTGGGAATCCGATTATTATTGGAAGAATAAATGTGAAAAATCCAAAAGTGAGACTTTTATTCCTGTTCTGGATAAACTCATTAAAATCAAGTTCCAGACCTACAATAAACATGATGTAGAGTAAACCTATAGTAGAAAACAACTCTACACCGGCATTATTATTATCTATCCAGTTTAATCCATAAGGACCAATTATTACTCCTGCAATAATCCAACCTATTATACTGGGAACATTAAAACGTTTAAGTAGTATAGGAGATAAAAGTATTATCAACAAAAGAATAGCAAATATCAAAACCGGATTATCAATCGGGAATTTAAGCTCGTTATGAACAAGAGAAAGTAATTCTACCATTGAAATTGATTTTGGGTTTCTTAGTATAATACTAATACTTTAATTCATCGTAATAGGACAAATTTAGGTAAAATATTTTGATTTATTTGACAGTAGCATCTTTTTTGGAGACTTTAAAGTGATTACCTTTGCAGGTTACGTTTTCGTTTTAAGTCACTATTTTCTAGGTATGAGTAATCACAAACAGATCGAAATAAAAGGGGCACGTGTCAATAATCTCAAGAATATTGATGTGAATATCCCACGCAATAGCTTCACTGTAATAACAGGACTATCAGGTTCTGGTAAATCATCACTAGCATTTGACACTTTATATGCAGAGGGTCAGAGGCGATATGTTGAAAGTCTCTCGGCTTACGCTCGTCAGTTTCTTGGCAGGATGAACAAGCCTGAGGTTGATTATATAAAAGGTATTCCACCGGCAATTGCAATTGAACAGAAGACCACTTCACGAAATCCCCGATCTACCGTAGGAACCTCAACCGAAATATATGAATACCTTAAATTACTTTATGCCAGAATTGGTAAAACAATATCACCTGTAACAGGTACAGAGGTAAAAAGACATTATGTACAGGATGTTATAGATAAGATGTATCAGTTCAGGGAGGGCACCCGAATGGCTGTTTTAACCCATATCCAGCTGCGAAACAACCGTGATTTGCGTGAGCAGCTGGAGATATTAATGAAAGAGGGGTTCACTCGCCTGGAAGTTGGTGAACAGTTTTATCGAATTGATGAATTACTGGAACAGAAGCAACTACCACCTAAGGAGGAGATACTTCTTGTGATTGACCGACTCTCATGCTCTTCTGACAAGTCAACCGTTAATCGCCTGTCTGATTCTGTTGAGACTGCATTTCTTGAGGGTAACGGTGAGTGTCTGGTACGTTACTGGGGAGAAAACGGAATTGAATCTTTTCAGTTTTCAAATAGATTCGAGGCTGATGGTATTACTTTTGAGGAACCAACAGAGATGATGTTCAATTTTAACAGTCCTGCCGGTGCATGTCCAAAATGTGAAGGGTTTGGAAAAATTGTAGGTATTGACGAAAATCTGGTAATTCCTGATAAAAGCTTATCAGTACAGGAAGAGTGTGTAAAATGCTGGAAAGGTGATAAAATGAGTGAATGGAAGAACTATTTTGTAAACAATGCTTACAAGGTTGATTTCCCTATTCACAGGGCATACTATGATCTGAATGATGAAGAAAAAGATATACTTTGGAATGGTCGTCATGAGCATGATATCTATGGTATAAATGATTTCTTTGATATGCTGGAAAAGAATCTGTATAAAATACAGAATCGTGTTATGATGGCTCGATACAGAGGAAAGACAGAATGTAATGTATGTAAGGGCACTCGACTAAAACCGGAGGCACTGTTTGTAAAGGTTGGAGGTAAATCAATTACCGAGCTTGTGTTGATGCCGATAACCGAGCTCAGAGAGTTTTTCTCATCCCTGTCACTTGATGAAACAGATGCTGCTATATCTGAAAGATTACTTACAGAAATAAATAATCGCATTCAGTTTTTATTGAATGTTGGGTTAGGATATCTGACATTAAACAGGTTATCAAACACACTTTCGGGAGGTGAAAGTCAGCGTATCAACCTGGTGTCATCATTAGGAAGTAGTCTTGTTGGCTCATTATATATTTTGGATGAGCCAAGTATCGGACTCCATTCCCGCGATACATATCTTCTTATAAACGTTTTGAAGGATCTGCAAAGACTGGGAAATACAGTTGTTGTAGTTGAACATGATGAGGAAATAATTCGTGCAGCTGACTACATAATAGATATTGGTCCTAAAGCCGGCCGTTTAGGTGGTGAAGTAATATACCAGGGTGAAGTATCTGAGCTTAAAGCGAAAAGCGATAGCTATACAGTTAAATACCTGACAGGGGAAGAACATATAGATATTCCGGATGCAAGACGTAAATGGAATAATTATATTGAGGTTAAGGGAGTGCGTCATAATAATCTCAAGAACATCAATGTGAAGTTCCCATTAAATGCAATGACTGTAGTAACAGGTGTTAGCGGTTCAGGTAAATCCTCACTTGTTAATGATGTGTTTTACAACGCACTGCAGCATCACTATAAGGGTACTGCGCTTGAAAGGGCTGAGTTTAGTGGAATTGGTGGCGACCTGAAATTGGTGAAGTCTGTTGAGTATGTTGATCAGAATCCTCTTGGTAAATCATCTCGTTCCAATCCTGTTACCTACCTCAAAGCTTTTGATGAGATTAGAAAGCTTTATGCATCTATGCCACTGTCTAAACAGATGAATTTTACACCTGCATATTTTTCATTCAATGTTGAGGGTGGCAGATGCGAAGAGTGCAAAGGAGACGGCACCATTACAGTTGAGATGCAATTCATGGCTGATATAAAACTGGAATGTGAAACATGTCATGGAAAGCGTTTTTCGGCCGAGGTACTAGAAGTAGAATATAAAGGTAAATCAATTTATGATATACTCGAGATGACTGTTGATGAGGCAATTGATTTCTTTGGGAATCAAAAAGGTGCTACTGAAAAGAAAATCACTAAAAAAATCCAGCCGCTTCAGGATGTGGGATTAGGATATATTAAATTAGGTCAGTCCTCATCAACCTTATCAGGTGGTGAAAACCAAAGGGTAAAACTTGCGTACTTCCTGGGTGAAGAGAAAGACTACCCTACAGTTTTCATATTTGATGAACCTACAACAGGATTGCATTTTCATGATATCAAGACTCTGCTTAAAGCTTTTAACTCACTATTAGAGAGGGGACATACCGTAATTATAATTGAACATAATATGGATGTTATAAAATGTGCTGATCATATTATTGATATAGGTCCTGAAGGAGGCAACGGCGGTGGATATATTGTGTGTACAGGGACACCTGAACAGATATCTGATTGCAAAGAATCGTATACTGGCAGGTTCCTTAAGGAAAAATTGAAAAATGACAGTTCCTTAATATCCAAAAAAGGATAATTATAACCAATATCACTACAGCAGAATATCTGCCAAACAAGATTCTGAATAGTCGTTTGTTACGCTTCTTCCCACCTAAGTGCTCCATATATATGCCCATAAAAACATAGGGTAATGCAAATACCATAAATGCATTATATTTTAATGCAGAAGCTATATTTAAATGCAATAGCTGGTGAATTGCCCTTTGTGTGCCACAACCGGGACACTCATATCCGGTGAGAAAAAGAAAAGGACATTTGGGAAATATCGGCTCTGTTTCCGGATTAAGGTTATAAAACAGATAAAGTGCTGCCATTAGTAATAAAACCATGACAGCACCTAAAATTATTTTATATCTTTTACTCACTTATGTAGTAAAGTATATTAAAAATTATATCCACTAGCATTGTTTTCAATGATATCTTCAAGATATGAAGGCATATTTCCTGTTGACATCATTACTATCCACATAATTATTGAAATCAATCCTAATACAAAGGCAATCAGAGTCCATGTTTTAGCGCTCTTTGCACATTTCTCTGCCTCAGTATATTTTTTGTTATAGTAAAGAACATCAACTTTTGCCGCGTACACGATTCCTACAATTCCTAAAACATTACAACAAAAAAGTGTTGCTACAATTGACTGCCACAACCAGTTACTTGGCTTTAATGGGGGTATTTCATCATCCTGATTTAAAGCGTTGGATGTGAAAGGAGGCGGAGGAGGTAATTGAGAATCCTGAACCGGAGGTACACTATTATTATCTTCCATTAGATATATAATTAAATTATTATAAATCAATTAAATCTCCCATACCTGCAAGATTGAAACCCAGAATTCCAAAAAGCAGCAACATTGAAACTGCTAACAAAATCACCCATGCAATAAAAATCCAGAAAGTGATTTTAGTCCATTTTCCGGCTGTGCGTGATGACTCCATAGCTGCAGTATAATCCCCTCTGTTATAGAACGACTCAACCTGAGCAGAATACACTATTGCAATAATTCCTAAAAGACTTAAGAAACTACCACAGAACATAAATGGAAGGATTGTTACAAGTATTGATTCAATCAGCCATGTTTTTGGCATAATATTTCTGTTCTCTTTATCAAATGGTGCATTTCCCCGGGTAACTGGAGCTGCAGGTTGATCGATACTACTTTGCACATCCTCACTATGCTCAAAAATAAATTGCAGTTCACTGACCTCATCTGCTCGTTTCCAGTTTTCCATACCTTGTGTCCAGACAAGCGTCTCTCTCTTGATGTTTTCACTCCTAAGCTCTACGGGAGAGAAGGTACCTCTCTGCTTACCGGTTTCATCTATAAAAAAATAGTGATTCATAATATATAATTTTACTGGTAATCTTCGGGATTTATTTTTAACAAACGGATAATATTACTATCCTCATCCTTATAAACATACTCGATTACAACATTGTTTTTTCTAAAAAACTGCAATTGAGGATTTGTTGATAACTCTTTTCTTATAGCATCTTTCAAACTATTTGATACTTCCTGAATTAAAGAATCAGGATTTGAAATATTCAGAACTGTATAATTGTAGCTGAAAACATTGTCATCACTAACTGCAGCTCTATCGAAACGAGTATACTGATCTAACATAACAGGTGCAGAAATATTAAGATCTGCAGCCATTTGTGTAAGCTCCCTATTTATTGATTTTTCATCTGATCTGCACTGTATAAGCATAAAAAATATTAAAACCGGGAGTAATATATTGACTGTTTTTTTCATTAGAATATATTAATACACAAAAATAAGAAAGTTTTGACAATATTAAAAGAATGTTTATAAAGAATGGAAAAGATTCAAATATGTTTAATTTGGTTATCTTAATACCTTATTTCATGTAATTTGGCAGAATGTCTCACGACATCCTGCCAAAAATGTTAACCTTAAATCTAATACTATTATGAAAAAACCACGAAGCAAATATAAAAAAGAATTTAAAACAAACCAAATTTTTTCAATAAAAAATCATAAAATATTTTATAATTTGAAATTATATTAATTTTATACTATTGGTAGTCCAATTCCTGTTAATTTATGATACAAATCCAAGGCATAAACATCTGTCATTCCAGAAATATAATCGATAACGGACTGAATTTTGCTATAAAGTGAAGGCGAATCTGTTTCATATTGTTCAGGAATTCTGTCTAAAAGTAATTTAGAGTAGGTGTGATCCGGAGTTAAAATAGCATTAGTAAAAGTTTCCAATAAAAAGCCAATAATTCTGTAACCTGCTAACTCAACATCAAGAACATCTTTTGAACGGTATATTTTTTCAAATGCAAATTCGGAACAGGTTTTATATGCATTCTTGACTCTTTCAGGGAGTTTCTTTATCAGTGATCCCTCAAACTTTCCACTGAGAATTAAATCCTCATTTTCCATAAACACTTTTGTGCACTCTGCAACCAGAAGACCTATTACACTTGCCCGTAAATAGGCTATCTGCTCGTTCAAATCACTAACAAGTGATAAATTACTAAGTCTTTTTTCTCGTCTCTCAGAATCAAAGAAACTAAGCAGCAACTCCTTTGCTTTCTCTGTTGAAACCAGGTTGAGTTTGTGTGCATCCTCAATATCCATAATCTGATAACAGATATCATCAGCAGCTTCAACAAGATATACCAATGGGTATCTTGCAAATTTCAGAGGGTTTGAATTTAGTTTAATTATACCAAGACTATCTGCTATTTGTGCATAATCATGCTCTTCAGATGCAAAAAATCCAAATTTATTTTTTCCTCCGCTCAGTTCAGAAGAATATGGATATTTTACTATGGATGCCAAAGTGGAATATGTCATAACAAATCCACCCTCTCTCCTGCCTCTGAACTTATGCATTAGCAGCCTTATGGAGTTTGCATTTCCTTCAAAACAGGTGAAATCGCTCCATCGGCCTTTTTCATCTTCAACAAGGGATCGAAGTGAGCTACCCTTCCCCTCCAGGAAAAATGTTGAAATGGCTTCTTCTCCCGAATGACCGAATGGGGGATTACCCAGATCGTGAGCAAGACAGGCGGCAGAGACTATTGAGCCAATCTCTTCGAAATGCGCTTTTGAGTCTTGATGTCTCTTACGTAACTCGCGACCCACATTTTCTCCTAAAGATCGCCCTACACTTGAGACTTCCAGACTATGAGTAAGCCTGTTATGAACAAATACACTTCCGGGTAAAGGAAAGACCTGCGTCTTATTCTGCAACCTGCGGAACGGAGAGGAAAATATCAATCTGTCATAGTCACGCTGATACTCCGTGCGCTCATGCTCTTTTAGATTTTTATAGTTTTCCAGCCCGAATCTTTTCACTGATAATAACTGCTCCCAATTCATAGTTGATCAAATTCTTACTCTGACAAAGATAAAATAAAAACGACTCCATAACAATCTATACTCAAATGTAGTTTTGACATTATTTCTCAATAATATCATTCAAAAAAGATTATTTTATCCCTGATAAAGATTAAATTTGTATCTTCTTTAAGGAAAGATTGACAATTACAAACTAATGACAGACATCATCAAACATGAATGTGGTATTGCAGTAATCCGATTACTCAAACCACTGAATTATTACTACAAGAAATATGGCACATGGCAGTATGGACTGGATAAGCTCTATCTGCTTATGGAAAAACAACATAACAGAGGACAGGAAGGAGCCGGTCTGGGTGCTGTAAAACTGGAGTCTACACCAGGAAATGAGTTTATTTACAGAGAAAGGGCTGTTGGCTCCAGTGCAATATCAGAAATATTTTCTAAAGTACATTCTTCTTTCACCGCTTTTAGTCCCGAACAATTAAACGATATTGAGTTCGTTAAAAAATCGGTCCCTTATGCTGCTGAACTTTTTATAGGACATCTGCGCTACAGCACTACAGGGAAAAGTGGTCTGACCTATGTACATCCTCTGTTACGACGCAACAACTGGGCATCAAGAAACCTTGCACTGGCAGGAAACTTCAATATGACAAACGTTGATGAGATGTTTCAGCAACTGCTTGAAGAGGGACAACATCCGCGTGACTACGCAGATACTTTTGTTATGCTGGAGTCAATAGGGCATTATCTGGATAGAGAGGTTCAGTATCAATATGACCATGTTGATAAAAGCAACTTGAATGGTCAGGAAGTGAGTCACATAATAGAAGAAAAACTTGATATCCCTTTCCTGCTAAAAAGAGCTTCTAAAAACTGGGACGGAGGGTATGCTCTTTGTGGACTGATTGGCTGTGGGGATGCCTTTGCATTAAGAGACCCATGGGGTATAAGAAGTGCTTTTTACTATCATGACGATGAAGTGGTGGTTATAGCATCGGAACGCCCCGTTATACAAACCGCATTCAATCTAAAAAAAGATGATGTTAAAGAGTTGCAGCCTGGAGAGGCTATTGTGATTAAACGCAATGGCAATATCAGTCTCAATCAGATCCTGAATAAAAAAGAAAAAATAACTCCTTGTTCTTTCGAGCGAATTTACTTTTCACGTGGTTCAGATTATGATATCTACAGAGAACGAAAGAAGTTGGGAGAACTGCTCGTTCCTGAAATCATTAATGCTATTAATGATGATTTTGACAATACAGTTTTTTCATTTATACCAAACACTGCTGAGGTAGCTTATTATGGTATGCTTGAAGGACTCGAAGATCATTTCAACCATAAAAAAGCAAAATATATTCTTGAAAAAGGAAGCTCCCTGAGTAAAGAGGAGATTGATAGAATTCTCTCAAAAAGAGTAAGATCTGAGAAAGTGGCTATTAAAGATATAAAATTGCGTACTTTTATAGCTCAGGGAACGTCAAGAAATGATCTTGCTGCTCACGTTTATGATATAACTTACGGATCACTCAGACGAGGTGTTGATAATTTGGTAATAATTGATGATAGTATTGTCAGGGGAACAACTCTTAAACAGAGTATTATCAAAATACTTGACAGGCTGGATCCTAAAAAGATAATTATTGTATCTTCATCTCCACAGATCAGATATCCCGACTGCTATGGTATTGATATGTCGCGAATGAGTGAGTTTATTGCTTTTAAAGCAGCAATAGAACTTCTGAAAGAGCGTGGAATGCAAAATATAATTGACGAAACTTACGAGAAATCTGTAAAGCAGTTACATAGAAAAAAAGAGGAGATAGTTAATTATGTAAAGGATATTTACGCTCCTTTCACCGATGAGGAGATATCGGCAAAAATTGCTCAGATGCTTACATCAAAAGATATAAAAGCAGAGGTGCAAATAGTTTTCCAAAAGATTGAGGATCTTCACAAAGCTTGCCCAAATAATAAGGGTGACTGGTACTTCTCGGGCGATTACCCTACTCCTGGTGGTAATAGATTAGTAAACAGTGCTTTTATTAACTATATTAATGGACAGGAGAATAGAACTCACCAGTTTACACTGAATTTCTCAAATAAAGAATAATGATTGAGCGAATTATCATATTAGATAATGTGGATCCAATTGTATTTTTTGGGATTAACAACAGTAATTTGCAATTATTGAAAACATTATACCCAAAACTACGAATGGTAGCCCGAGGGAATGTGATCAAAGTTATTGGCGATGAGGATGAACTTATTGCTTTTGAGGAGAAAATTCATGAGCTGGAGAAGTTCAGTGTGGAAATGAATGTTCTTAAGGAAGAGAATATTATTGATATAGTAAAGGGTAAAGCTCCTTCTGTAATTAATGTTGATAATCTCATAATTCATGGGCTAAACGGAAAACCGATACTTGCTCGTACTGCAAATCAGAAAAAATTGGCAGAAGAGTTTGATGTAAATGATATGGTTTTTGCAATTGGTCCTGCCGGTTCCGGAAAGACATATACTGCAATTGCTCTTGCTGTACGTGCTTTAAAAACCAAACAGGTTAGAAAGATAATTCTTAGCCGACCTGCCGTGGAAGCTGGCGAGAAACTGGGCTTTCTGCCTGGCGATATGAAGGAGAAAATAGATCCATATCTGCAGCCGCTCTATGATGCTCTTGAGGATATGATCCCACCTTTGAAGCTAAAAGAGTATCTGGAAAACAAGATAATACAAATTGCACCACTTGCATTTATGCGTGGACGCACTCTTAACGATGCTGTGATTATTCTGGATGAGGCCCAAAATACAACAAAACCTCAGATAAAAATGTTCTTAACCAGACTGGGACTTAATGGCAAAATGATCATAACGGGTGATATTACTCAGATTGACTTGCCACGTACACAACAGTCAGGGTTAATTCATGCTATGAATATTTTGCGTCATATAAAAGGTATTGCAACTGTTGAGTTCAATAAAAAAGATATAGTCAGGCATAAGCTTGTCCAGAGAATTGTAGAAGCTTATGAAAAAGAGACTGAGTCTGTTAAATCATTTAAGTCACAAGAATCAGAAACCGCTGACGGTGAATAAAAATTAGAAATTGATTAAAAAAAGAAATAATATGAACAGCCTTACAAATACAAATTATAATTTTCCTGGTCAAACTAACCTTTATCACGGAAAAGTACGCGATGTATATAGTATTGGAGATGATATCCTGGTAATGATTGCAACTGATCGTATCTCTGCCTTTGATGTTGTGTTACCTAAAGGAATCCCATATAAGGGGCAGGTTCTCAATCAAATTGCGTCAAAGTTTCTGGATGCCACTTCAGATATTGTACCGAACTGGAAAATTGCATCGCCAGATCCTATGGTAACTATTGGCACTCGTTGTGAGCCATTTAAGGTGGAGATGGTGATTCGTGGATATATCACCGGAAGTGCATGGCGTGATTATAAGAAAGGAGCTCGTTCAATTTGTGGCATACAGCTGCCTGAAGGTCTTCGTGAAAATCAGAGGTTCGAAACACCTATTATTACTCCTACAACAAAGGCTGATGAGGGACATGATGAAAATATCTCCAAAGAAGAAATAATTGCTCAGGGATTGGTTAGTAAGGAGGATTATGAACAGCTCGAGAAATATACTTACGAACTGTTTAAACGTGGAACAGAGATGGCCAAAGAGAAAGGACTTATCTTGGTGGACACAAAATATGAATTCGGGAAAAAAGATGGTAAGATTTATCTGATTGATGAAATTCATACACCTGATTCATCTCGTTACTTTTACAGTGATGGTTATGAAGAAAGATTCCAGAAAGGTGAAGAGCAAAAACAGCTATCCAAGGAGTTTGTTCGCAAATGGCTAATGGAGAATGGGTTTCAGGGTCAAGAGGGACAGAAGGTACCCGAGATGAGTGAAGAGTATTGCTTAAGTGTATCAGAGAGATATATTGAGTTATATGAAAAAATAGTTGGTGAGAAATTTATAAAAGCTGATACAAAAGATCTTGAAGCTCGTATTGAAAACCATGTAATCAAATTCTTGGAAAAATGAATTACAAAGTAGAATCAGTAACTCCATATGATTCTGATAAACCAAAAAAGGAGCAGGTGACTCAGATGTTTGATCTTGTGGCACCTAATTATGACAAACTAAACAGAATACTCTCATTAGGAATAGATGATTACTGGAGACGTGAAGCTCTGGGAGTATTAAAAAAATATCCTCACTCTCATATACTGGATATAGCCACCGGAACAGGAGATTTTGCCATTCTAGCAAATAAAATTCTTAAACCTGAAAAGATAACAGCTGTAGATATATCTGTTGGTATGATGGCTGTAGGTGTGGAAAAGGTTAAGGCTAAAGGGTATGAAAATGTAATCTCTTTTGAGAATCAGGATTGTGCAGAAATGACTTTTTCTGATAATACATTTGATGCTGCAATTGCAGCTTTTGGTGTTCGCAACTTTGAAGATATCGATAAAAGTTTCTCGGAGGTGTTGCGGGTATTAAAACCAGGAGGCGTTTTTGTTTTTATTGAACTTACAACACCTGAAAAATCGCCAATGAAGGATCTGCATAAATTTTATACAAACAATGTGGTGCCTCTGTTTTCGGGTCTGTTCACCACTGAGCAAAAGGCTTATGAGTATCTGCCGGCTTCAATCGGTGCTTTTCCTCAGGGCAGAAACATGATGCTTATTCTGAAAAAAAATGGTTTTACAAATATTCGTCTTAGAAGGTTAACACTGGGTATTACAACAATTTATATTGCAGAAAAGTAGGAGTAAATGGATACGTATGGACTGATTGGATTTCCGCTGAAACACTCTTTTTCAGCTGGTTTTTTTACAGAAAAGTTCAGAAAAGAGGGTATTGAAGCGGAATATTTGAATTTTGAGATAGAGGATATTCTTGAAATACGTCGTGTAATTCTGTTTAATCAACATCTGAAGGGTTTGAATGTAACTATCCCTTATAAAGAGAAAGTTATACCATTTCTTAATAATATTTCAGATGAAGCAGAAAAGATTGGTGCTGTAAATGTGATTAAAGTGTTGCGTAAACCGGGAGATATGTATTTCTATGAACTCACTGGCTATAATACAGATTATATTGGCTTCAGAGATTCTCTACTGCCTTTATTAAAACCCGGCATTGATCATAAGGCTCTTATTCTTGGCACTGGTGGTGCATCTAAAGCTGTTTCGCAAGTTCTCACTGATATTGATATTGAATGGTCTTATGTGTCCCGTAGTAGTAAGAACAAAGCCATAAAAGGGAGAGTGATGAGCTATAACGATCTTTCGCAAGAAGTAATGAGTACATACAATATTATTGTTAACGCATCACCTGTTGGCACTTTTCCTGATATCAACTCATGCCCTGACATCCCTTATAAATATCTGACTCCGGGCCATATACTTTATGATCTTGTATATAATCCTGAGGAAACATTGTTCCTGAAGAAAGGAAAAGAGATTGGCGCCTCAATAAAGAATGGACAGGAGATGCTGGAGCTGCAAGCTCTGGCTGCCTGGGAAATTTGGAATTCCTAGAAATCTTATATTCTTTTTATACTCGGTATATATTATCCTTTTAGTTTTATACCTAAATAATAATCAGATTATATTCTGATGATATACAAATAAAAAGAGAAATAGCCCTCCTAAATATCTCATTTAAGAAGGCTATTGTTTATCCTTGGTCTTAAAAAGTAGAGTAAACAGACCAGGTAAAATAAAGAGGTGCGATAGTGTAGTTTGTTCCCTTAATTACCTTTTAGGTTGTGTGTGTATTTCAGCTTTTTAAAATAACAAAACTGTTATATATTTATTGTCTGTTATCTAAGCTGTTGGAAGTTCTTGTTCCATTCGTTCAAGCTGTTCAGTTTCTTTCTGTTCTTTTTCTTTCTTTTTTCCAGAATCATCAAAATATACAACTTTAGTTGTTTGGTCATCCTTCTTTACAAGTGATACCTTCGTAACTTTCTTTTCTGAATTATATTTCAATGCCTGAACATCATATTCCTCAAGCAATGCATTTATTGAAGCTTGAACCTGTTCATTTAAATCCTCTAATTTTACATCTACAAAACCATCATCTTCTAAAGAAATGGTAATGGCTGGTTTTTCTGTTGCATTTGCACTGTTTAAATTTGTCACTGTGAAAACAGCTGCGATTAATGCGAATAATAAAAATACCTTTTTCATAATAATAATACATTAATGAACACTAAATTATTTCTAAACTTATAGACGTCTCTTCGTCTGCTATATTATTATCAATTTCCGTACAAAAGTTTTAGTCGACATTGAAATCAATCGCTAATAAACTGTATAACTGATCATTAAACTTAATCTGCCTAATAAATGGATTAGTGGAAGAGTGTGGAATTTTTGTGGAATATGTGGAATTTGTCCACAATTGTTGTGTGTAAATACACACTTTATTGTTTTTCTTAGTTTCTGTCACTTTAAAATATATGATGTATATTTGAGAAATTATTAAGGCTTGAAATATTGTAGTCGATGAAATCAGAAAAGACTCCTGAACAACGGATTACATTTAAGATTGGACTGATTTTCCTTGTAGTACTCCTTTTTTTTAGTGGTTTATTTGTCTATTCAAGAATGCTAAAGAAGAATATCGATGCTCAAAAGGTGGAGATGGACAATTCTTACAGGATACTGCTTTATAGTAACCATTTAATTGTATCTATACAAAATGCACAAGATATTTTAAACAGGTATCTTGTTTCGCCGCGTAGGGTTTACCAGCAACAGTATGATTCAATTACTCATGATATTACTGAACAAATTGAGATAATTAAAGGAATTTCTCCTGAGAGTGACCAAAGTGCTTTGCTTGAAGATATAGATTCGCTATTGAATGAGAAAAACTTAATTGTAAAAAGACTGATTGGACAATTCAGATCTCAGAGTCCGCTGATTGAACTTGACAGGAAAATAGAGACAATAGAGCCTGTAATAAAAGATACTGTTATTGTTACAACCAGTAGCGATACTACAATTGTACACCGTGAGCGGAGGGACTTCTGGAGTAGATTGTCTCATCTTTTTAATCCAAAATTCGAACCTGACACAACTATAAATATAACTCATACAGAAAAGGAAGCCAGAGCAGAAACAAGGGTTGATACTTTGATGTATGCCGATTTGAAAGGTATAACAGAGGAGGCTTCAAGAACATATTTGAATCAGATGGAGAGAATTGAAAGGCAGGTTCGTGAGCTGGTACTGGCTGAACAAAGTATTTCACTTAATATTTCTAAACTGATTGCACAGTTCTATAATGAGGCTATACAAACGGCTCAGCGGGGAACTGACAGTAGTGAGATGCTGACTCAAAAGATATTCATGTTTGCTATTACGGTTGGGGCAATTTCTATCTTATTAATCCTGATTATTATATTCTTTATTACGGATGATTTAAGAAAAGGTAAGAGAGCGAGAATAGAACTTTCTAAAGAAAAGAAGCTTACTGAAGAGTTGATAGAGAGTCGTCACAAACTACTTTTATCAGTATCACATGATATTAAAACACCTTTAAGCTCTATCATGGGATACATGGAGATTTGGGACTCTGAGGAAAAACAGGAGGCAAGAAAAAGGCAATTAAAATCAGCACTGAATTCGGGTAGGCATATCTTAAGTATGCTTACAAATCTACTGGAGTTTTCTCGTCTTGAACAGAAAACTGCTTCTCTGCAAAAAAGTACTTTTAATTTAATCGAGCTTGTTCAGGATATTTTGAATATGTTTCGTCCACTTACTGATGACAAAAACATCCAGTTGAATTTTGACAACTGGTTAAATTCTCCATATTATGTTGAAACTGACTATACTATCCTGAAGCAGATTTTGACAAATGTTATCTCCAACGCTGTTAAATATACGTTGAAAGGACGTGTTGATATCGAACTCGTTCAAGAGAAAGAGGGTATGCTTGTCTTCACAATTTCTGATACTGGTGTAGGAATTGATAAAAATGATCTTCAGAAGATCTTCAAACCTTTCTCCAGAACAAATAATCCCTTAAAAGCAGAAGGAAGTGGCTTTGGTTTGTATGTTACCAAGGGATTGACAAATTCATTGAACGGGGATGTAAATATTTCTTCAGAAAAAGGTAAGGGAACTGTTGTATCAATTAAATTGCCATTAAAACATATAACTGATTTTATACCAGAAGATTCCAACAGTGAAATCAACACTTATGTAAATAACAATATTTACAGCAAAATTTTAATTTTCGAGGATGATATATCATTGGGAAATATGATTCGAGAATTTCTTACACAGAAGGGATTTAAGGTAAAACTTTGCAGTAATACTCGTGATATAAAAGGTTTTATTCGATTAGTTTCTTCATTTGATATTGTATTTACTGATATGCAGATGGTAAATGTTACTGGTTCAGAGATACTTAAAGAGATTAGGGAAAGGGATGAAAAAATACCTGTTTGGCTGATGACTGCGAATGATGAATATTCTAAACAGAAGGCAAAAGATGAAGGATTCACAGGTTTTGTTGGTAAACCTATTCAGATGAGCCGACTTCTTAAGGTTCTTTCCGGAGAACCTGGTAAAGAGGAGTCTATTGATAACATTAATGGTAAGGAGAAAATATCATCTGACAATAATTTTAACGGAGAGTCTATAGAAGAGCAGTTTCCGGGACTTGTATCAATGTTTGGCAATGATACTGAATATATTAAAAATGTGCTGTCTGTATTTGTGCAATCGTCATCAGCTGAGACCGAAAACCTTACTCAACTTATAGAGAAAGGTGATTTTAAGGAAGCTCAGAAGATTTGTCATAAAATACATCCTTTTCTGAGTCAGCTTGATGCTGAATATCTATGTACTAATCTCCGTAAAATGGATAAACTTAAAAATGGGGATGAGTCTGAATATCCGAATTGGAAAAAAGAATTGACAGAAACAGTAAAAATGATAGAAGATTTTACTGAAAATGTGAGAAAATACTATTTATAAGTCGATATTATAAAGGTGGATTTTATTATATAATGTTTTCCGGTCAATATTAAGCAATATTGCAGCTTTTGATTTATTCCCATTAGTCTTCTTAAGAGCGGTAATTATTTTTTCTTTTTCATTTTCCGGTTTGGGAAAAAGTGCGATATCGATGTTATTATCTATTTCTTGTACTGATTGTGTGAGAATGGGCAGGTTTTCTAATGTTATTTCATCATTTGAACTAAAAAGCACTGAGCGTCTGATTACATTACGAAGTTCTCTTAAATTGCCGGGCCAGTCATAACGCTCAAGCATTTCCATTGCATCATCAGAGATATACCTGACATTTTTATCAAGCTCTATATTTGCTTCTTCCCTGAAATGCTCGGCATAAAGCTTAATGTCTTCTACACATTCTCGAAGTGAAGGAACCCTAATCATGAATTCATTTAAACGATGATATAGATCTTCTCTGAACTTTCCTTCTGATATTGCTAACTCCAAATTCTCATTTGTAGCTGTTATTATTCTTACATCAACATCAATATCTAAAGAAGTTCCTATGGAACGAATCCTTTTCTCCTGAAGTGATCTTAACATCTGCATTTGTACTCCATTTGGCAAATTGCCCACTTCATCCAAAAACAGAGTTCCGCCATTGGCATCTCGGAAAAAACCTGTTTTGTCCTCAATAGCAGAAGTAAATGATCCTTTCTTATGCCCAAATAATTCACTGGGTGCAAGTTCGGTTGACAGACTACCGCAATCAACAGCAACAAAAGGGGCATTTGCTCTTGTACTTCTTTCATGTATCATTCTGGCAACATGCTCTTTGCCTGTACCGCTTTCACCTACAATCATTACTGACATCTGAGTGGGAGCAACCAGATCAATATATGAGTACATCTGTTTTGATAAAGTACTTCTCCCAACTACAATTTTTACTCCAGTTTCGCTAAACCTCTTTCTGGCTTGTGTATCTGTCGACTTTGTATCGGCTGTACTTTTTGTAGCTGTATTCTTGCTATCTCTTACTGATTCAAATGCAGATTTAATTTTTTGTGTTAATAGAGAGGGATTAATAGGTTTTTCTAAAAAATCAAATGCTCCTAGTTTTATTGCAGATACAGCTGTTTGAATTTCACCATATCCGGTCATTATTATAACAGGAATCGATATCTTTTCCTTTTTAAGCCACGACAACAACATAATCCCGTCACCATCAGGCAAACGAAGATCAGACAACACAATATCAAATGTTTCTGATTCTGACAGTTTTTCCTGTGCAGATAACATCCCATTACACAATGTTGCTGTAATACCATTTCTTTCGAACCATTTTAATAACATGGTCCCAAAGGAGCGATCATCTTCTACTATTAATATCTTTCCGTACACTTTGTTGTAAATCTACACCCCAATTATCTTTTCGTAAAGATATAGCAATTTATTTTGAATGGGAAACCTTGGTATATGTGATTAATATTTTTTAGATAAAAACGGAGGATGTAAAACTGTATTGATTGAGTTGTTATTGTTTTATGTTGTATATTTGAAATAAAAGTCAATAGATATATGAACAAACTCGCGAAAGAAGAGTCACAACTTAAGTTTGAGAAAATTCAAAACATATTAGGGAAAGAAAATGCAGATGCTGCCATCATTACATCTTCAGTTAATCAATATTGGTTATGTGGATTTATTTTTGACGGATATCTGTATATTACAAAAGAAAGAGAACCTATTCTCTTCGTTAGACGTCCTTCAGACCTAATTGATGATAGAATAATAACTATCCGTAAACCTGAGCAAATTCCTGACCTGCTGAAGGAAATAGGTTTACTATCTCCAAAAAGGGTTTTTATTGAAGCCGATCAGTTAACTTTTAATGCAGCTAACAGACTACAGGCAGCACTGGAAATGCCTGAACTACTTAATATATCAAATATTATCAGGAAAATCAGATCTATTAAAAGTGTATCAGAACTAAATCAAATGCGTGAATGTGCTGATATTCACAGTGAAGTTTATAAACTTATTCCATCTCTGTACCGCAAAGGGATGAGCGACTTGCAATTGCAAATTGAAATAGAAAGAGAAATGAGACTTCATGGGTCTATTGGAATATTCCGTTCATATGGTGAAAATATGGATATTTTTATGGGCAGTATGCTTGCCGGAAACAATGCACAGTCGGCTTCACCTTATGATTATGCATTAGGGGGGAAAGGTATCTCTCCTTTGCTTCCTTTAGGTGCAAATGGAACTATACTTAAACCTGGTACAACATTAATGGTAGACATGGCTGGTAATTATAAACCCTATATGGATGATATGAGTCGAACCTTTGTCATTGAACATGCTCCTGACATAGCATATAAAGCTCATTCGATTTCAATTGAAATTCATAATGAGGTCAAAAAACAAGCTAAAGCAGGATTACTTTGTTCGGATATCTACTCTATTGCAGAGGATATAGTCAATTCAAACGGTTTACAAAAATATTTTATGGGGACAGTTCAACAAGCTAAGTTTATTGGTCATGGTGTAGGTCTTGAAATAAATGAACCCCCTGTAATTACTCCTCGTTCAAATGAAACTCTCGAATCTGGAATGGCTTTTGCCCTGGAGCCTAAGTTCGTTCTTCCGAACATAGGTGCAGTTGGAATAGAAAACACCTATATTGTTCACCATGATAGTATTGAAAATATTACAAAGTTTGAAGAAGAATTAATAGTATTAAATTGATCCTAGATACTCTACTTTAAGCTTATTTGTAAATAGGTTGCTGTCTGGCAACCTTTTTTA